>CAZYEG010000371.1:0-1504 GCA_964646365.1 uncultured Methanosarcinales archaeon | reverse complement strand
TTCTTTTTTTTCCAGATGATTGCTCAATTTTCTCACCAATCTTTTTATTAGTGCCAGGTAAAACTGTACTTCTAATAACAATAATATGAAAACTATCTTTATTGCGTAATGTTTCGCCTATTTCTTCAGCTGCTTTATAAATATATTTCAAATTCAAATGTCCATTTGACGTCGAAGGTGTACCTATGCAGAGAATTGAGATGTCTGATTCTTCAATCGCTTTTTGATAATTACTTGTAGCTTTTATACGTTTATTATTAAATTGTTCTTTAATAATATTATCAATATCTTTTTCAATAATAGTAGGCTTACCATTATTTATAAGATTTATTTTATTAGCATTAACATCAACACCAATAACATTATGTCCATTTTGAGCAAGGCAAGCGAGACTTACACAACCAACATAGCCTAATCCAAAAACTGAAATATTCATATTTATTTATTTTGATATTTCACTAGTGTCCACTAAAAATTAAATATTAGCTTTATAATTATCTAGAATTATGCAATATGCATCAAAAAATCCGTGTCCACGATTTGAATTGATACTTTTAAATTCTAATGTGAATTTGAAGGTATGCACACAGGAAAGTATGTATTTGCACAACTTATCGAATTTCTGCCACAAAAGTTTTTTCAACGAATAGTTTTGGAATACCAAGGTGATAAATATGTAAAATCTTTTAGCTGCTGGAACCACTTGCTTGTGATGATGTTTGGTCAGTTTGCTGGCTGCGATAGCCTCCGTGAACTTACATCTGTTCTTGGAGCTCATAGCAGGAAATCCTATCATCTTGGTTTTGGAAAGTCCAATATTACAAGAAGCAATCTTTCGAAAGCGAATGAGAATCGAGACTACCATATGTTTGAAAAGTTCGCTTATAAAATGATTGACATTACACAGAAAAAACGACTGACTAGAGAGTTCGAAATTGAAGGCCGTTTCTACGCTTTTGACTCTACTACCATAGATTTGTGCTTGAGTCTTTTCTGGTGGGCTAAGTTTAGAAAGACGAAGTCTGGAATTAAAATGCATACACTTTTTGATGTAGCTACTCAGATCCCGGCATTTATTCATATTACCGAAGCTAAAGTTCATGACACGAACGCCATGGACGAAATTCCGTATGAGCCAAACGCTTACTATATCTTCGATAGAGGCTATTTTGACCTTGCCCGGCTTTATCACATTGATATCATTGGATCTTATTTTGTTATCAGAGAAAGAGGAAAACTTCAGTATGAAATCATCCAGGGAGATGAACTTCTCGAAGACTCTGACAATATTCTTTTTAATCAAATTATAAGACTGACCGGACCACAAACCAAAAACAAATTTCCGGGTAGACTTCGTCGTATCGTTTTTTATAGTGAGGAGCATCGGAGAACCTTTACATATCTTTCTAACAATTTTGTAATAGATGCCTCTCAAATCGCTCTTCTTTATAAAAACCGATGGCAGGTTGAACTGTTTTTCAAATGGATCAAACAGCATCTGCAT
>CAZYEG010000370.1:0-1505 GCA_964646365.1 uncultured Methanosarcinales archaeon | reverse complement strand
GCTGTTACGCTTTCTTTAAAGGATGGCTGCTTCTGGGCCTACCTCCTATCTGTATTTGCTAATATACACTCTTCACCCTTTAACACTTAATCAGTATTTTGGGACCTTAACTATGGTCTGGGTTGTTCCCCTCTCCCGAATCACGCTTACCGCGACCCGGCGTTTCCTGACGTCTACGCAACTAAGTCATTCGGAGTTGGACAAGAAACCGACCAGTTTCCCGGCCTAAATCTCAAATCCGTATCTCTACCAACTTAGTAAACTCAATCAGGACTTGACTACGACCAACTTTGATAGGAACCAGCTATTACCGGTCTCGATTGGCTTTTCACCCCTAATCCCAGGTTAGAGGAACGCTTGCTCGCAGCACCCCTTCAGGCCTCCACATCGTTTTACCGACACTTCACCTTACCCAGGATTAGATCGACCGGCTTCGGGTAATATCCAAGTGACTTAGGCACTTTCATACCTTTTCTTCTCAAAAAATTGCAAGAATTCGCTTTCGCTTCGAGTGCATTCTGATTAGAATTTACTCTTGCCACTCAAACATACTCCCTGGCACGTTATTCAAAACGAACGATACATTTCCTAAGAAACGTATCCCTCAATAGCTATTAGGTTTCAGAGTCTTTTTACTCCCTGTTAAGGGTTCTTTTCAACTTTCCCTCACGGTACTTTCCTCTATCGGTCTTTAGACGTATTTAAGGTTGGAAGTTGATGCCTCCCATTCCTGCATAATATCCAATATACAGTACTCAAGCTACTACCTAAAATCTTACTTATCGGTTTTTACGGGACTATCACCCTTTAACGTGTCTCTTTCCAGAGAACTTCAAAAACAATAAATGAAGACTAAAGTAGGCTATACACCACATCTCCTTTGCCTTTCGGCTCGGATTCAGTTTGCCTTGTGCCGTGTTCAATCGCCTTTACTAGCGGCATCTCAATTGATTTCTTTTCCTACAGGTACTAAGATGTTTCAATTCCCTGTGTTCCCTATCCTTACGGATTTATTGCGAAGTCGCATTCAGAAATCTCTAGGTCAAAGGCTACTTGCGCCTCGCTAGAGCATAATGTAGCTTGTCACATCCTTCATCGGCGTCTAAAGCCAAGTCATCCACCTAATAGCGTTACGGACTCACCTATGCATGGTTTCATCTGAATATGAAGTGATGATATTCTCGACCTAGTTTAAAATTTTTTAAAACTTTAAACCGTTTTTTCATGAATTATGAATATGAATGGACCCGTCGGGACTTTCATAGCTCAACACCTGAGTTCCCCAGGCTTAAACCATTTCGAACCCGAGGCCCCCGCCTCTCTTGAGACGAGCTACCAGCTCCCCCGTGCAAGGGCGATGCTCTACCAGGCTGAGCTACAGGCCCATATTTAATGAAAATAAAATGTAGAAATGACGAACAACGTGTTAATTATTTACTTTAAAATTTACTTTAAAAAAAGTAAAAAGGAGGTGATCCAGCCGCAGGTTCCCCTACGGCTACCTT
>CAZYEG010000369.1:0-1505 GCA_964646365.1 uncultured Methanosarcinales archaeon | reverse complement strand
CAATCCGGAAGATGAAGAGCAATTTTCATTAAGTGATACTCGTTCAACGGATGAAGTGATAAGTTCTGTGATAAAACAAGGTTATGTTCCTTCGTTTTGTACGGGCTGCTATAGGCTAGGGAGGGTAGGTAAAGATTTTATGGATCTTGCGAAACCGGGTCTAATCAAACTTCATTGTTTGCCGAATGCGTTGACTACATTACAAGAATATTTGGAAGATTATGCTGATTCAGAAACTAAAGAAGAAGGGGAAGATATGATTAAAAAGAGTCTTGCTGAAATTCCGGATGAAAAAAGGAAGGAAATAGCAAGAAAATTTTTAGAGAGGATTAAGAATGGTGAAAGAGACCTCTATTTCTAAAGAAGAGATTGTTCGTCTACTGCAATTGCGTGGAGACGCTCAGAAAAGTTTTCATAAAAAAGCTAGAGATATTCGTAATGATGTGGTATCTAATAATGTGTATTTTCGTGGTTTAATTGAGTTTTCGAATACTTGTTCAAATGATTGTCATTATTGTGGGATTAGAAGTTCAAAAAAGTCTGTTGAAAGATATACACTTACAAAAGAAGAAATAATGAGTTGTGTTAAGTTTTGTAATGATTCAAAGTATGCTTCCATAGTTTTACAATCTGGTGAAAGGTTGGATGATGATTTTGTTGATTTTGTTGAAGATGTTGTTGGGGAGATTCAGAGCAAATATCCAAGCATGATGATCACTCTTTGTGTTGGTGAACAAAGTTATGAAACGTATAAGCGATTTTTTGATGCAGGTGCAAAGAGATATCTTCTTAGAATTGAAAGTTCTGTAAAAGAGCATTATGATAAACTTCATCCAAAAGAAATGAGTTATTCTAATCGAGTAAAATGCTTAAAAGATTTAAAAGAAATAGGTTATCAAGTCGGTTCGGGAGTTATGATATGTTCGCCATATCAAAAGTTAGAATATTTGGCAGATGATTTGTTGTTTCTAAAAGAAAATAATATTGATATGGTTGGAATGGGGCCGTTTATTCCAGAAAATGAATCAGCTTTTGAGTCTGCAGATTCTTCTGATTGGGATGATGTGTTAGAGATTTCACTTAATATGGTTGCGGTATTGAGAGTTCTTATGCCGGATATTAATATTGCTGCGACTACTGCTTTGCAGACATTGACTCCTAATGGGAGGGAGCTTGCGTTAGATGCGGGGGCAAATGTGATAATGCCACTTGTGACTCCGAAGGAATATAGGAAAGATTATAGTTTGTATGCTGGCAAACCGTGTCAGAATGAAACCTCTGCTGAATGTCTTAAATGTATTACAAAAAGGATCGAATCAGTTGGTGGAGTTCCTGCGTTTGGTTTGACTGGTAATTCAAAACATTTTCTTAATCGTGGTGGAAAAGAATGATAGAAAGAGAGCATGTTGGGATTTTTGGTAAAATGAATTCTGGGAAGAGTTCTACTATGAATTTACTTACTGGTCAAGAGACATCTATTGTTGACGAGAAACCTGGAACAACCG
>CAZYEG010000368.1:0-1508 GCA_964646365.1 uncultured Methanosarcinales archaeon | reverse complement strand
TCTCAAATATAAAAACTCTGCGGGTTTCGGCTTCGCCGACCGTTGCACTAACCCTTGGTCGAAACAAGTTTCGACAGACATAACAATGATTTAGAGATTCCAGAAACTTGCAGTTTCTTCCATCCAAATTTTGTCTTCGACAAAACTTCTCTAAATCCCGATGTTAAATACAATTACAAATTAGTCTAAAAATAGAAAGAGCCCCCAGAAAAGTTTTAGAAAGATTTAAATATATCAGATTCTCGAGTATACTTAATCTTAAAGGAGGTTAAAAAATGAAAAAAATATCGATATCATTAGTAACATTAACTTGTTTGATGTTATTTATAGTTGGTTGTGGTCCTACTAATACTGGAGTAGTAGAAGAAGTTTTAGATATAGAGAAAGTCTATTTTACTGAATGGGATAAAATGGATCTATATTATGCTGATTTCTACAACACAGACTATAATACTTTAGCTAGAGTAGACAATGGTCTAGAAAATATTGGAAAAGCAAAAGAAACAACATTAAAAATTGATGATAGTGTTACTCAAATATTAAGTCTAGCAGAAGAAAGAATGCCTAGTCTTGAAGGAAATGAAAAAGAATGGGTGGGACAAATAGAACAATGTTATACTATAAGATCTGAACGTACAGGATCTTTACTTCAAGTAGAAGATAATTATGAAAAATATCTATTGTTCTTAAAAGAAGATTTCAATTCCTTAACTTTACTAGAGGATTTTAGTTTACAATATAATGAATTTGTCAAAGAAGAGGATGATGACAAAGCTAGTAAAATCCTTACTGACATGAGTGCTCAACTTGGATTAATACGGGATTCTATATCAAAAAAGCAAGCTATAGTAGATATTCCTGCTTTAGAAAAGCAAAAACAAAGCTTAGAAAAATTAAAAGAAGCTTTTGGCTTGTTATCTAAAGCAATATCAGATAAAGCAAAAGAACAAGAATATGTTGATCAAGCTTCTGATTTAATTGTAGAATCTGATAGCCTTAATATTAAATTCCAAAGCGAATTTGCTGAGCAAACAAGTCAATGGTTTATAGATAACATAGAGAACCCAGATAGACAATCTTATGAACAAGTTAAAGAATCAAATGTCTATTGTGATAAGGCTTCTGAAATCTATGATTTAATGTATAGTTAAATCTTTTTTTAATTTATTTTTTCATTTTTTATTAATAATAGATGATACTATTTCTGGGGGCTTTAATTACATTAATTAATTGGGCTTCGCCCTTAATACGACTAATTTGTAACTTTGCGGACGCAACTTTTGAGAACTTCGTAACTCAAAAGGTATTTAACAAGTTTTAAACGGAAAATTGGGTCGGCATAGCCTAAATCGCCAAGCGATTTCCCCAATTTTGCCCAAATTGAATTTTTCCATCATGAGTCTCTTCACTTCGTGATGATCCTCTTGGGAAAAATCCAACTTCGTTTAAAACTGATGTTAGTTTCAATTTGCCCTACGGCGACAGAACGAGAAAAATTGGGCTTTTAT
>CAZYEG010000367.1:0-1510 GCA_964646365.1 uncultured Methanosarcinales archaeon | reverse complement strand
CACCGGAATAAAAAAAAGCGATTTTAAGAGTACTGTTTGTGAAAAGAATATTAAGATCATATTCCTTAAAAAATAATCTCCCCAACCTATATTGTAAGGATGATTATTGATAAAAGTCAACATAAAAAACCCAAAGAATACAACAATAAACACTAACCATTTCCAATCTCGTATCTTTTTTAGCGCCTCCTTAACATTAGCTATATGCAATGGCAAAAAGAAAAAGAACATCAAAAATAACATAAAATAAATGTTCCCAAAATGTATTCCACCAGGGTGAGCGTCTGTATCGCCAAATGCAATACCGCCGGTGATTAACACGTATGAAATAAAAAGTAAAAAAACCAAAATAAACAGCCAAGTTTTTTTAATAAAATCAAACATTTTATTCCATTTGATTTTAATTCCAAAATCATCATAATATATTAGTAGAAAAATAAAACCAACCCAAAGCACATTATTTTGTCTGATCAATATACTTATTAGCCCAAATATTCCAGAAAGCAACAATTTCTTTTTTAGATAGAAATAATACATGGCAAGCACGAATAATAACGACAGCAAGTCAGAGTATATCAAAAAAAAGAAAGGGAAAAGTATTGGTATAAACAGATATTCCAGAGTTTTTATTAGAGCAACATTCCCATGATTCTTTTTTGTAATTAAGTAAACTAAAAAAACAGACAATAGTGCAAGACAGGTAATGACTCCCCTCAAAAATACTTTATTAACCCCGCCACCAACTTTACCAACACCTGCCATAAACATATGGAATCCAGGAATTAATGTTTGATCAGGATTAACACTATAATTTTTTTCATAAAAATCTTCAATCTGCCAGAAATGCGGTACTTCATCAACCAGAAGTACACTGTCTTTTATTGATAGAAATGATAATAGAAACACTAACACAATAAGCAACCATATAATGACATTCTCATGCTTCATACCATATTATAAATTCAATATATTTATAAAATAATTGAATTAATCCTAATTCATGGCAAAAAAAGTACAGATTTCCGTTGTAATACCAGCATATAACGAATCAAAAAGAATTAAGAGGACCCTGCTCCAAATAGAGCAGTATCTTAGCAAACACAAGGCTAAATATGAAATCATTGTTATTGATGATGGAAGCACAGACGATACAGTCAAAGTAGTAAAATGCTTAAAAATAAAAAATCTTAAAATATTAATAAATAGAAAGAATATGGGGAAAGGTGGATCTGTAAGAAAAGGTATGCTAAATTCCAGAGGAGAATATGTATTATTTTCTGATGCAGATCTTTCTACACCAATAGAAGAACTTGACAAGCTTCTAAGACATATTAAAAAATATGATATTGTTATTGGTTCCAGAGCCCTTAGTGGATCTAATATTAAACAACACCAACCAGCCCTTAGGGAGATTATAGGTAAAACATTTAATTTTTTAGTAAGATTCTTTACTGGATTAAAAATCAAAGACACTCAATGCGGATTTAAACTATTCAAAGGAGAAGCAACG
>CAZYEG010000366.1:0-1513 GCA_964646365.1 uncultured Methanosarcinales archaeon | reverse complement strand
ATACCAGATCCACTCCTGAGAATCATCAGATTTTTCTTAGTTTCAAGACATGTATTAATTACTGGGTCAATTTTAAAATTTTCATCAAAATCTATCAACACTGTATTTAATGGCAAATTACCAACAGCTTCTGATTGAATAAGAGAATCAATATTCGCATTATAGTCACTACATATGATTGCTTTACTAAAGAGTTTCATTCCATATTCTTTTGTATATTCTTTGACATCATTTTCAATATCTTCTCTATTTAGATCTGCAGTTTTTGCGTATTTATTGAGTAACACATACAATTTAGTAATACTTCTATTAGATCCAACCCAATCAAGAAGTGACATTATAGAACCTTTATGATTAATATTTGTAATAAACGAAACCATTGTTGGTCTCCAATTTTTTTTACTCTGTTCAGCATTTTCAATTTTTTCTAAAATTTTTCTAAGCAATTGAAAAAGTACACCATCCCATACACTTTCCAGTTTAATAGATCTTTTTGATCTATATAGATAATGAAAAATTAAGAATTGGAATGCAATATTCCCAACCATGACCCACGGATTAAAAAGAAACATGATTAAATAGCATGTAAACATACCATAAAGAGAGATTATTGCAGGAGAATTAAATGATGGTCTGTATGAAGGATTGTTAGAAATTTTTTCAAGGAAAGCCGCTCCGTTAATCCAACCATATACAGTAAGAAAAAATATACCGACAATCTGTGATACAATATACAGATCCCCAACCACAATAACAATCAACCCAATAATGAGCGAAAGAATCATTGCAACTCTTGGCTCCCCACACTTACCATAACTTTTACCTAAAAAAGAAAATTTTTCAGAAAATATTTTATCCTGAATCATTGCCCTTAATGTTCTTGGAGCTGTCATTAAATATGACAGAGCAGACGAAGCTGTCGAAACAAGTACTCCAATAATAACAAGCACGGGAATTATAGCCATTTTTTGTACAACGTAAGGATCAATTGAAAGATCAAACACACTAGCAGAAACATAGTATTTGATTGAGATTGCGATATAGACAACCATAGTAAACATTATTGATGCAAAAGCACCTTTCACTAAACTTTTTTTTGGGTCCTTTAAGTCTCCAGACATTCCAACTCCTGCGTCCATTCCAGTAACAGCAGGAAAAAACATTGCGAAAGCAATCCAAAAACCAAGTGGTGTTCCTACCTTCTGAATCAAGTTGAACTCACCAAAGGTATTGATAGGCCCCATGAAAATTGAAGCAAATGATATTATAATAAGTGCAAGAATAATGTATTGTACCTTTATCACAAAATGTGCACCGATAAAAGCAATTATCCAAAACGCAACATAAGCAATAAGTGCAATATACATCTCAGGGAAATTAAAACCCATACTATTCAAGACTCCTCTCACTGCCGTTGCAAAAGCAAGTACATAGAAACTGATACTTATTGTCTGTGCTAAAAAAAGCTGTATCCCCATTGAGCCACCAAATTCAGAACCAAGTGATCTGGATA
>CAZYEG010000365.1:0-1514 GCA_964646365.1 uncultured Methanosarcinales archaeon | reverse complement strand
ACCTTTATACTTTGGTGCACTACCATGAATTGGTTCAAACATTGAAATTCCATTTGGATTGATATTTCCTCCAGGAGCAAGACCAAGTCCACCTTGAATCATTGCACCAAGATCTGTAATGATATCACCAAACATATTAGGTGTTACAATTACTTTAAACCATTCAGGATTTTTTACAAACCACATTGTGATAGCATCCACAAACATATATTCTGGTTTGATTCCCGGGAAATCTTTTCCAACTTCTTCAACAGTTTCTCTCCAGAAGCTATATATGTCAGATAAAACATTTGCTTTATCAACAAAATAAACAGTATCAGCGCCAATTTTTTTTGCGTATTCATAACCATGTCTAATAATTCTTTCAGCGCCAACTTTACTCATCACACCAATTTGGTATGCAACATCTGAATCTTTAACATCAATATCAAGTCCAAACTTTGCTGTGTATCCACTTCTTTCAACTACAAGCTCTTGCTTGTTGTTTCCAACTGGTGCCCTATTACCAATCCCAACATAAAAGTCTTCAGTGTTTTCTCTAAATACTGTAAAGTTAATATCCTTTGGCCCTTTCCCTGCAAGAGGACACTTTACTCCTTCAAGGAGCTTAATAGGTCTTTTGTTGACATATTGATCAAAATAAAATCTTGTCTTTAGAAGAATTCCTTTCTCAAGAATACCAGGTTTACATCTTGGATCTCCAAGTGCTCCTAAATATATTGCTTTACATGTGTCTTTGATTTCTTTAAGTGTTTCTTCTGTAATAAGTTCTCCAGTTTCGAGATATTTATCAGCACCATTATCATATGTTACCCAGTCAATTTTGAAATCATTTGCCGCAGCAACTTTTTCAATTACCTTTACTCCTTCAGCTACGATTTCTGGTCCGATACCGTCTCCTGGCATTTTTGCAATTTTATATACATTCATTTTTTTGTTCCCCCTTGGTTTTCATTAATTAATATTCTTTTTTATAATTTTCCTATTGTTTATCCTTAATATAATTGATAAGCCCGCCTTTTTCCATGACTTCTATTGCGAATTCTGGAAGTGCTACAAATGCGTACTCTTCATCTTTAGTAATGTTTTTGATCACACCACCTTTCACATCTATCTCTAATTCATCACCATCAGAAATTTTTTCTACAACATCTTTGCATTCAATTGCCAAAAATCCATTGTTCAATGAATTCCTATAATATATTCTTGCGAAAGTATTTGCAATTACTGCAGTAACACCGCTACCTCTAAGAGCCCATACTGCATGCTCTCTACTACTCCCACAACCAAAATTTTCTTTAGCTACAATAAAATCTCCTGGTTGAACTTTTTTCACAAACTCTGTATCAATATCTTCCATTGCGTGAGGTGCAAGTTCTGCTTCGGTATCCATATTTAGATATCTTGCAGGAATGATTTCATCTGTATTAATATCGTCCTTGTTATATACGTGTGCTTTTCCTTTTAGTATCATCTTTTTCACCTCGAACCTATAAGTACTTCCTTGGATCAGC
>CAZYEG010000364.1:0-1517 GCA_964646365.1 uncultured Methanosarcinales archaeon | reverse complement strand
AGAAGAATTTTAAAGCTGATAGAGCCAAGTTTGCTGAAGCTGGGCTTATACCCTTGTCAGCTAGTAAAAATGCCATATAAGCCCTTAAATCGCTGTTATTTACGTCATTTGGAGTTCTTTCTTTACCCTTAGAAAGCAGGGATTTTTGGTATTCTGAACTCACTTTTTGGCTGTTTAACCACCTAATGAATTGTGTATTTTGGAATATATATGTTCTAATAGTTTGATTACTATAACCGCGCAATTTTAGCTCAGTTTCAAGATCTTTGAAAAATTGAATCACCTCAATTTAGCTAAGAATCATAACTTTTATTTAAATTTTTCTAAAATGTCGCATAATATACATTATACGACTATTTCATATAGGAAATTGATTTAATTTGAAAACTTGGTATAATTTGGCTCAAAAAGGCCGCATTCTTTATTGTGATTTTTTAGGGAATTTTATAGATTTATTGGATTTGATCAGATTTTTTGAATTTTTACTGAAAACATTCTACTTGCAATTATTTGGATTTTGAAAAATATTAGTTAAGAAATTCATTATAAACTATTTAAGAAATAACTAAATATTTTAGTTATATTGATATTCTAAAAGTTTTAAGAAATGATTAGAAGTTATAGAATAGAAAAAAGTATTAAATTAGAATAAAGTTCTTTGATCAAGCTTTAAGATATTTTCTTTAGCCTGAAGGTTTCTAAAGTGTGGATTAAGCTTTAGAAATGTTCTGTTATGTTCATGTTTACGTCGGATAGGAACTCCTTTACGTATCATGTTATCAACATAACCCATAGCTAATTCTTCAGTTAAACCTGTTCTTTTTGCTAGATCAGAATATGTTATGATATCCTTTGTACCGTCGAGAGTGTATAATACCAAGAAAACTTCTCCTTCTCTTTTGGTTAATGGTGAAACATTGAACTCTGATTTTTCCTCAACTTCAAGGCCATGATTTTGCAAAAACATCTGCATTTGATCAAGCCTTTCACTTAACTTATCCATCTTAGCGTCGAGCTCACATAAATATTCGTAATTAGATTGAGTTTCATTAGTATTTTGATTGATAGCATGTAAGTGATCATCGAACTTATCTTTGATCTCGGAGAAAACAGAAGCTAGCTGGTTTGTCATGTCATAGCTAGTAGATAGCACACCCTTTTTTGATAATTGATCCATACTTAAAACACCCCCATGTTTTTTTTGTAAATTTAAAATTGCGAAGTTTTAGTTGAGATTGAACTGTTTAAATATATTTATATTTTTGAGTATATATTTTTTTGGCTAAAAATTTTATAAATTATAAATTTATCGTCGAGAAAAAAGATTAATTATTTTCAATATATGGAAAATAAATTAGACTATTTGAGATTGTGTTTTGTAGACAATTTCCTTTTCTTTTCCTTTATGTGCTACACTAACTTCAGATTCTTCTTGTACTTCATTTAGAAGCCTATAGAACGAACTTTTTGAGCATAAGCCTTGTTCATCTACTACCATTTCCTTTAATTTTAGAGCA
>CAZYEG010000363.1:0-1524 GCA_964646365.1 uncultured Methanosarcinales archaeon | reverse complement strand
ATTGAACTAATTGAAGGGAGATTATTGATTGTATCCAATATCAACACACCTGATGAATTAGTCTCATCACTCCAAGCAGAAGAATCTCCGGCTTTAACTCCTAAACTCCAATTATCCCCAATTGAAGTTTGAGAACTATGCATTGTATGCCCTGACCAATTTCCTGCTAAATAAAGCTGCTTAATTTCTGAAGCGTTTAAACTTCTATTAAAGATCAATACTTCATCTATTGAATCTGTCCAATATTGGGTAGTAGATGTATATCTTACAACACCTATACTAGCTGAATCTAATCCAGTAAGATTTGCAAGCCAGAATGTTTTATTTGTCGAAACACTAAAAGTTTGAGCAGGTTTTACACCATCTACATATATCTCAGGTTCTGTTCCATTCTGCATCACAACAACATGATGCCACGTATTCAGCTGAAGAACACTGCTATCTGTGTTAAGTACCCATTGATTAGTGCCATCATGTCTTGCTATAAAAGTTAAGGTCGATCCACTAGTTGGTCTTCTTAAATATATAAAATCATTATCACCTACATCTGTAAAACTAATTGCTGATCCAACACCACCAAAAGCATTACATTTTAACCATAAAGATACAGCTCCAACTGTATCATCAGCCAAACCTGAGGCTACTCCATCAATATTAATGTAATCATTTCCATCAAAATCAGCACCTTTTCCAATAATACCATACTGTTCCTGATAATCTGGATCTCCACTATTACTTCCATCATTATCTCCATAATAATCCAAAGTATCATTATTCAACGGATAATAAGCTACTAATCCATCAAATATAACTGAACTAGCATTCAATGTACCATTCTTATACCAATTATAAGCATAAGTTATATTATCAGCATTATTATCTGAAGCAACAACATAACCAGTTAAATTCTCACTAGTATCATTAACTGAAATATCAGTTGTATTTAGTATTACACTTGAAATACTTGGAACTGAATTACTAACAGTAACCATAAAGTATGTACTATTAACATTATTTGAACTATCATTAACAGAAATATTTATTTCATAAATTTGCAATGATAAAGCCGTTATATTTATCAAGACACCTTCTTGTGAAATATTGAATGTAGTTGTATCGTTAATAAAGTATAAGCTTAAAGCAGTTTCATCTGTAGCATTTACTCTTGTATATAAGCTATCAGCCCTATAATCTAATGTAACATTAGTTAAAGATTCATTGAAAGTTGGAGTTGTTGTATCTGCAGCAGAAACTTGATATTTTGTTATAGTCTCATTTAACACATAAGCACTAACATAAGTATCATTACTACTAAAGTTATACCTATACTGCATAAACTTACTTTCTCCAACTGAAACAGAAATATTATCTTCTAAAGTACCATTACTAATCCAATCATTCCAATCAATATGATAACTTCCTAGTTCGTATAGGTTTTGGATTTCTGATTGGGTTAAAGTTCTATTATATATTCTAAATTCATCAAGTTCACCACGCCAACCTGCTCCTCCGGAAGTATAATCT
>CAZYEG010000362.1:0-1525 GCA_964646365.1 uncultured Methanosarcinales archaeon | reverse complement strand
AAATATTACGTAAATGCATATATATTAAAAATTAAAAGAATTTATGTTTGTTCAATTACTGCAACTGTACATGTTTTAGTAAGGTATTTTGCAGCTACTCTTTTTACATCTTCTAAAGAAACAGATTCGATATCCTTGATGTAATCAAATGCTTTACGTGGTTTAGAAGCCATAGTAAAGAATGCTAAAGTGTCGGCAAACCTGAAATTTTCTTCATTATCAAGTATGTATTCACCTTGGATAAATTTTTTTGCATCGTAGAGTTCTCCGATTGTCATGTCTTGAAGTTTGTTAAACTCGCTTAAAATGATATTTTTACACTTCTGAAGGTTTTTCTTATGTGTTCCAATGTATGCTGAAAAGAAGCCGTAATCAGCATTAGGATCATGCATTATGCCAACATCATATGCGAGTCCGTGTTTTACTCTGATTTCTTGGAATAATCTTCCTGATTGACCTCTTCCTAAATGTCCCTTTATGACATCTAGTACGTATGAGTCTTTTTGTAATCTTGGCATAGTTTTATACCCAAGTACCATGTATGATTGTAAAGTGTTTTTGATTTCTTTGACAGTTTTTGCTCTTTTTTCTTTAGGCTCATTTATTGTACGTGTTTTTATTAATGGCTTTTTATGAAAGTCTTTAAATGCATTTTTTACATCTGAAATAACTCCATTGACTCCACCAACAATGGTTATAATCATGTTATTAGGACGATAATGATTGTCATAATATTCTCTTATTTGTTCTTCGGTTATTCTTTTTACACTTTCTTTGCTTCCATAGACTGGGGACTTCGCAGGATGATTCCTGTATAGTGCTTTTTGAAATAATACCCACTGATGGAATTTTGGGTCGTCGGTAACCATGTTTATCTCGTCGAGAATAATTTTCCTTTCCTTTTCTATTGATTCTTTTGTGAAAAGTGAATTTTGAGTGATATCTGATAATACATCTAGTGCTGTTTTGAAATCTTTTTTTGGAACTTTTGCGAAATAAAATGTTCTTTCATTTGATGTTGCAGCATTTAATTCTCCACCAATTTTTTCTATTTCATTTGATATAAGCATTGAATTTGGACGTTTTAGAGTTCCTTCGAACATTAAGTGCTCAATAAAGTGAGTTATTCCGTAATTGGCTGGAGTCTCATTGTTGGATCCAACATTTACATTAATAAGAATTGCAACACTAGGTGAAGATTTTTTTTCTATAAGAACTTTGAGCCCATTTGGGAGAATGTATTCTTTCATCAAAAATACCAAGAATTAAATAATATTTAAGCTTTGCCAACTATATGAAAATAGATGATTTGATGAGAAAAAGAGGAATAGATTATTTATTGTTCTTTAGTTTTGACTCGTCGAGGAGTAGTGCTGGCATGATGTACTTTTCTGGTTATAGTGGTTCTGGAGTAATGTTAAAACCAATTGGAAAAAGGCCTTTTTTTATACTTCCTGAAATGGAATTTGCTAGAGTTAAAGGTTTTAGAAAATATAAAAGTAAAGAGATATTGAAAAAAACAAAA
>CAZYEG010000361.1:0-1528 GCA_964646365.1 uncultured Methanosarcinales archaeon | reverse complement strand
ATTCACATTTGATATCTTCTCTCATCTCTTTACAAAAATCAGAGAAATCTTTTGAGTTTAGTCCAGTAAGTCCTTGAAAATTACACATCCATCTTTTTCCAATTAAATCAGTAACCGTAAATTCAGCTTCGTGTCTTTCTTTTATCATACGAAGTGTCTCAATAGCTAATTTATGCTGAGTATGTCTAGAAGTCAAAAAGAATACAGTTAATTTATGTTTTAATGCGTAAGCAAGAGCAGGGCCCAAAATAGAAGTTTTACCAATCCCCGTTGGGGCATGAGCTATTAGATGCTTTCTCATTCCAAGGCTTTTAACAAATTCCTTTATGAGTTCATCTTGACTATCTCTTATTTCGTTATGAGGAAATAGAAGGTCTTTAGTGTTCTCCATATTTTTAGAAAAAAGGAGGAGTTATTTAATAGTGTTTCCCATAGTGTATAAAGGATTTCATATTTTATACACTTCGGAATATTTTGTGTTAGCAAAATTTCCCATAACTTTTTATTCTACTCTTATTTTTTATTAGCTATGAAAAGTATAACAATACTTGATTGCTACACAGATGAACCATCAGGCCTTGGAGTGCCACCATATTTAGGAACTTATCCAAGATACCTAGCAGGTTATCTTGTCGACGAAGGTTACGATGTAAATTACATGACTATTGACGATATTAGAACAATTCATTTTAAAAAACTCATAGGCGCAAAAACAGATATCAGACAATATAACCTAACAGGCAATTCTTTAGGAGATGAAGTAATAGCCATAGTAGGTGTCCACACTCCTGGCAAATATCTTTCAGCAGTTCCCGGAACACTTAGGGAGCTTGAAAAAATGAACATCTCCAACCTCACTGTAACAGGTCCTGCAGTATTTGGCACACAACTGGAAGGCGGAAAATTTGCAGAAAAGGTTGAAGGATTTAATATGAAAGATTATCCATTCTCCTATGAAGAAATAAAAAAATATTCAATACTTGGTGCAAAAATAATAACTCAAATCCCTGATATAAGAATCATAGAAATAGAGTCCGCGAGAGGATGTGATAAAGGTAAATGTTCTTTTTGTACAGAACCACTAAAACATTCTTTAGAATTTCGTGATCCAGAAGATATTTTTGCTGAAATGAAAGCTTTTTATGATCAAGGTTGTAGATATTTTCGTATAGGAAAACAGTCAGACTTTTACGCGATACCAGAAGCAGATCTCTTACTAAAAAGAATTCATAATGAACTTCCAGAAATTGTTGTTCTACACATCGATAATGTAAATCCAAATTCTGTATTAAAACACGATAATATTACAGAAGCTATAGTCAAATATTGTTCTTCAGGAAATATTGCAGCATTCGGTGCAGAATCATTTGATCCAGAAGTAATTAAAGCAAATTCTCTCAATGCTACACCAACAACTGTCTATAAAGCAATAAAAAGACTTAATGAGTTTGGTGCAAAGCCAGGGCCTACAGGTATGCCAAAATTTTTACCGGGAATTAACATAATTTTCGGCTTGCTTGGTGAAAGT
>CAZYEG010000360.1:0-1530 GCA_964646365.1 uncultured Methanosarcinales archaeon | reverse complement strand
TCCATCTCTGGTTTAACTTTGTTTTGTACCGCGTCTGGTGGTAAAGAGAACATTACAAATATTATTGTTATAAGTATTGCAAAAAACGCTTCAAGTGTCCGGATGAAAGCTTTTTTATTTACCATGTTTGTATCATCAATGTGCATTTTTGACTATTGGCGAACTTATCTAATATCAAGCAATATATCTCGTCCACATATACATCATCTTTTTCCGGGACAATATTATGTTGGTAAGTAACAATGGTCTCTGATGTATTCTTTAAATAAAGATTAAAATCTCTGGAGCTAGTAAGGGTCCAGTTGCTTTTAATTTGCTCATAATTAGAACCGTTAAATGATTGGAATTTGTCTAATGAGATACCAAACGTTTTTTCCCGAATTCCATGACGAATATTCATCCCTTTTGAAAGATTCGCTGTTTGCCTATAATCCCCTGGGTGAACAATGACATCTAAAAAAGCAGTATTGATTGGGAATTCTACTGTTAAATCTATTGATTGATTGTCGTAACAAAAATTGATACTTGATGTTTTATTAAGAACAAATGAGATCCCTCCATCTGAGTCATAAAAATCTATATAGTTCCAATCGAATTCATGACATCTTGAATAATTATTTGCTAAATTGCCAGCGTAAATATTGTTAATAAAATACGAATTAAATCTTCTAGGTAAATTTATTTGTGCAGTTAAGTTCACATCGTTATCATTTGTCTGAGAATCAAACAGTATTTTTACATGTCTATTTAGGGCAAAAAGATATGAATCTGATATGAAATAATCATTTGTCTGTCGAAACCGTGCGAATAAATTGCTTGATACATAAGTTGAATTATCAACTGGAATATGAGCTCCTGCAAGTGTTATGTTAATTTCATTTGCATAATATTGATTTACATAATAGATGCTTTTAGGAAGAGATTCTTGGAATGATACTCTAAAAGTATTATTTCTTGTTGTTGCAAGATTTTCCTGTGCAAAAATATCTGCGAATGTTACAGTGTTCTCATATGTATCTGAAGAATTCAAAATGTATATTGTATTCGTACCATGCAAAAGAGTTGGAAGCAATACCATCTTTTGATTTTCTACCTCAAATGGAATTTCATCTGTTAACGAAAAGTGTGGATTTGAAAAGTTATAAGGATAATTAATCACTATTGGGAATTTAGATTGTGTAATTTCTGAATCAATAAAAATTGGTATTTTCACAACATGCCAATAAAGATCTTCTTTAACTCCGTCATTTACTACTCTTAGTAGCGATGTTTCATCTGATCTTGGGCCAATGATTGGATTGATAAAAACAAAGAACCATGCCAGATATAATAGAAATATTCCTAGACTAATAGCCCAATCAACATCAATAAACCCCTTTTTTTGCATAATTCTATAATTATATGGCTCATGATTTATATGTTTTCTTTATAAGATTGTACCACTATTTAGTGATTAAAAGCGAAACATTTATAAATGAAAATTGATTTTTTTACTATTGTACAATAATAACGCTACATAACTATCTTGTG
>CAZYEG010000359.1:0-1532 GCA_964646365.1 uncultured Methanosarcinales archaeon | reverse complement strand
GAATTGGAAACCAAGGCATACTTAAACTAATGCAAGAAGAAAACAATCGTAAATGCTTCTATAAATCAGCAATTGGATATTGTGAACCTGGAAAAGTTCCTATTAGTGTGCTCGGGAAAGAAGAAGGAAAAGTCTCCCTTAAAGAACTTGGAGAAAACGGCTGGGCATACGATAAAATTTTCATCCCAAAAGGCAAACAAGAAACTTATGGAGAACTAAGAAAAGAAGGAGACGTAAACCTATTCAGAATTGATGCACTAAAAAAATTAAAAGAAATGCTACTCAAGCCCACTAAGTAATTCTACAACTTTTTTCTGACCTATTGTCAAAATAAATGGAGCTAGTTTTGGCCCTTTTTCTTTATCTATAAGAGTCCTATAAACTGCTGAGAAAAAATCAGTATTCTTAAGATCATGTTTTTCACATAGCGTATAAAATTCATCAAAAAGACTTTTCTCGTCATATTTATTCTTCAATAGAAGCTCCCTTAATTCAATCATTGCTTTTTTAACTTCACTAGAAATATTCACTTTTTTTATTTGTTCAACTAATTGAAATTTATACTGCTCAGGAGCATAATTCTTAATCCATTCTTTTGCAAAATTAAGTCTATCATAAACTGGTTTTAAGTCTTCTTCACTTGCATTTTTCGAGATATGCCCAAGCTCCATTAAAATTTCTATAGCTTTTTTTGGATTACCAAGACCAACTTGAAGAACTATACCTGCAAATGAAAGAGGGATTTGTATCGGACATTTTTTTGGAACATCTCCAACGTGTGAAAGTTCATAAATTCTTTTTTGTGTTACAAGGTCAGATTCACTATGCCCTTCTTTCTCACCAAAATAAATTCTTTCACACTCATCAAATCTATCAAATAAAAGTATCAAATCATTAGTACCATACGGATCAAAATCAATCATTGAATTAGGTCGGCTCTTTACCAAAAAGTATCTTAATATCTGAGGAGGAAATTGTTCCGCAGCTTCTCTAAAACTAAGACCTCTCCCTTTACTGGTTGACATCTTAGCACCACCAATAGTAAAAAATTCATAACCTTTACCAGTATTATATTTATTACTTGGATAAGGACTAGGATACTTGATTAAATCAGTTGCTAGTTTACATGAGAATGTTCTTGAACCTCCCTTAGTAAAATGATCTTTTCCTGCATATTCAACAATAACATTTTTTGTTGGCCACTTTGCTGCCCACTCAACTTTCCAAGGGAATTTACCATTTCCATTATATGGAGAAATACTTCCTTTATGTCCACAACCTTTTGCCCAAGTTACAAGGTCTTCCTTACACTCGAATCCTAGTTCTTCTTTCTCAGGATCCCAAGCAGTTGCAAGAGTTGTTGCAATCTTACCACATTTAGAACATTTCACATTAAAAGGAATTCTATGTGATGCAATTGTATCCCCATAAAGACTAGTATAGGTTTCCTGAACTATTTTATAATTATCAAGTATTAATTTTATCATTGGGTTAAATGCGCCATTTTCATACTGCTCACCAGTACTTTCAAG
>CAZYEG010000358.1:0-1541 GCA_964646365.1 uncultured Methanosarcinales archaeon | reverse complement strand
AGGGTTTTGAAAAGTGGTGGATACTGTTATTTTCATGGTGGCAATGTTGAATTTTTAAAACAAATAAAAAAAGAAGATTCAAAAGAAGTTGAGCCAAACACTTATGTGAATATAGGTGTACCAGACGGAGATATGCCTCATCATTTTTTTACGAAAGAAGAATTAATTGATATATTTGATGGGTTTGAAATTGTTAAGTTCGAAAATGTAAAAATATATAGTCCTTGGATGAAAAAAGAAGTTGAACATATTGATTTTATTGCTAAAAAAAATTAATGGAGGAAAAATAAAATGGGAATGACAATTACTGAAAAAATACTTGCAAAACACGCAGGAAAAGACAGCGTGGTGCCAGGTGAATTGATAAATGCTAAATTAGATGTTGTTATGTGTCATGATATCACAACAACGCCTGCAATAGACATGCTTGAGAAGGCTGGGATGGATAAGGTTTTTGATCCAAGTAAGATTGTAGTGACGCCTGACCACTTTGTACCGAATAAGGATATAAAAAGTGCGGAAATGGTTGCAAGGATCAGAAGATGGGCAAAAAAACATGGTATTGAACAGTTCTATGATATAGGTTGTCATGGAGTATGCCACGCGATACTTCCAGAACAAGGACATGTTGTTCCTGGCTCAACAATTGTTTGTGGAGATTCACATACTTGCACACATGGTGCGTTTGGTGCTTTTACAACTGGAGTAGGAAGTACAGATCTTGCTGCTGCTATTGCAACTGGTGAACTATGGTTTAAAGTCCCAGAAACAATTAAGTTTAATGTAGATGGAGACCTACCAAAAGGAGTGTATTCAAAAGACATAATCTTGACGATAATTAGAGATATTGATGTTGATGGGGCGCTATACAAAGCAATGGAATTTACTGGCAGTACAATTAAAGGACTTAGTATGGAAGCTAGAATGACAATTACAAATATGGCAATCGAGGCCGGTGGTAAGTCTGGTATAATGGCTGCTGATGAAGTTACTGAAAAGTATTTGGCGGAAAGGACTGACAAGAAAGGTGAAAAGTTTGAATCTGATTCAGATGCTAAATACTCTGAAGTAAAAGAATATGATGCAAGTAAACTTGAACCTATGGTTGCTTTTCCAGATCTTCCAAGCAATGGAAAAACAATGAGTGAAATTGCTGAGATGAATGAGGAATTACTAAAAGTTGACCAGGCGTACCTTGGAAGCTGTACAAATGGCAGAATTGAAGATTTAAGAATCGCTGCTAAAATATTGAAAGGCAAAAAGGTTGCAAAAGGAACAAGAATGATTGTGGTTCCTGCAACAACTGAAATCTGGAAACAGGCAAATAAAGAAGGATTGTTAGATATCTTTATGGAAGCTGAAGCAACAGTCTCAACACCAACATGTGGAGCATGCCTTGGCGGACATATGGGAATAATTGCTTCAGGAGAAAGATGCATCAGTACAACAAACAGAAACTTTGTAGGAAGAATGGGAAGTCCAAAGGGAGAAGTGTATCTTGCTAGTCCTGCAACTGTTGCTGCAAGCGCAATCGAAGGAAA
>CAZYEG010000357.1:0-1550 GCA_964646365.1 uncultured Methanosarcinales archaeon | reverse complement strand
ATTGATTCTTGTTTTAAGATTGTCAGTGATGGGTGTAAGAAAAGTGGTGGCAATTTATTTTTGAATTTCAAAGGAATAGATTGTAATGATTTTAGAAAGGTTTTCTTAGCAGAGGAATTGATTGTTGGCAAGCAGGTTACTACGACGTCTTTTGTAAATAATGGCGATGTTGTTCATGTAGATATGGCCGATGTTGTTACTGGACAGGATGTGGGGGTTGCGTTTTATCTGATATCTAGGACGACGCCGAGCTTGCTTGGAGATGATGAAAAGAAAGAAGTTTATGATGTTTCTACGCGAGCGATTAAAGCGCTTGGTCTTGATAATACTCCGCTTCATCCAGAGTTTATCATAACTAAAGATGGACCAAAAGTTCTTGAGGTTGCAGCACGTATCGGTGGGTATAGGACAGATATGACAAATCTTGCTTTTGGAGTGAAGTTAAATGAGATTGCGATTAAGATTGCTCTTGGTGAAGGGTTTGTTGTTGAGAAAAAGTTTGAGAAAGGTTCAACAGCGGTTGAAGTTTGGCCGAAGAAGAGTGGGATGATTAAGGAGTATAGGAATCTGGATGTTGTTCGAGATATGGATGGTGTTGTTGATTTTGTTCTGAAGAAAGAAGTTGGTAAAAAATATTTTGTTCCTCCGAAAGGTGAAAAACCGGTTGCAACATTTTATACTGTTGGTAAAGATAGTAAAAAGATTGCTGATGAAGTTCTTGATAAGTTTGAAGTAATTATTGATTAGATGCAAGCATTGTTTGTAACTTTATTTGTGATTTTATGAATGCGAGATTAGCTTTTCCTGGGCATTCTTTGCTTGAGAATTCTCTATGTCCTTTTATCATATTATCAGGGATATTGTATTTTGCTTGCCAGTAATGAACTACTGACATCATTCTTTGGTATTGGGGGACTGTGAGTGTTAACTGGTTTGTGTCGTTGAGTTTCCCTATTAGCTCTATTCCTAAGGATGCTGTGTTTTGTCCGCTTGCTTGATTGGCTACTACATTATCTGGAGGTCCTCTGTAAGGGTTTCCTTGGAAATCAATGATTATGTGGTTGGATACTCCTGATGATTTATTTTGGAATGTATTTCTGCAGCTTTGTAATGAGTCTGTACTGATATGTATTAGAATTTGTTTTACTTTTGCCATGCTTCTTTTTTTGCCGTGGTTTTGTCTTGGGATTTTCCATGTTTCAAGAACAGGGTAATCTACATTTGGATTTATAGTCGGGATGTGATATACTTGTCCGGGTTGAACAATTGGTTGTCCAGAGTTCTGTGCGAACTTTACTATTTCGTTTGGGCTTGATGGTGTTACAGTGATGTTTTGAGTAGGTGTTTTTGATGTGCTTGTTAAAAGGAGTCTTGCTCGCTTTAATATTGATGGAGATTTCTGACCTTTTAGATGATTACTGTATTGTTTGTAAAGTTTTACGAATAGATAGTTTCCTCCTTTGTTTGCGGTAATTGTATGTGGAGTGTATTCGAATAAAGCTCGTTGTGCCCCGTTTAGTATTCGTATGGTTGTGGTTTTCCCAGTGGAG
>CAZYEG010000356.1:0-1559 GCA_964646365.1 uncultured Methanosarcinales archaeon | reverse complement strand
GACACTTCTGGGTATTCATCTAATGCAACCATAATACTTTACATAGACAATACAGATCCAACAATAACAGAAATAAACATTGAAGGAAAACCAATATACAAAGACAGTGATACATTAACTATAACAACAAATGGAAAAGACTCAGTATTTGGTAATGATGGGATACAGCATTGCAGGGTTTATCGTTCAGCAGATCAGGTTTTTGGTGGAGACACTTATTTAGCCAATCTAGGAAGTGACTGTAATGGCACAGCAGACCTTGACCTCACCACCCTTACGGCCAACACTTATTATATACTAGTTCGGCCAGTAGATCATCTTAATCATTCAGCTTATCATTATTTCAATATCTCAATAGATAATACAGAACCAGTATTAAGCAATTTTCAATCAAATGATACTGATAATTATTCAAACAGCATACAGGTGCTCTCTTTTAATGTCACTGCATCAGATGATGATGGTGTAACTGGCGGAGTTGTAGGTGTAAATATCAGTGCAGACTCTTTTGTTACAGTTCTTGAAATGAATCTTACTGGGAATAATAATTATGAAATCAATGCGACTTTATCAGAATTAGGATGTAATCTGAATGGAGCCTGCACAATAGAGGTACGTGCTTATGATAATGCATCTAATTTTGCTGCTGCATCTTACGTGCATCATTTGGACGATATTTCTCCAAGTATAGAAGCGTTTAGCGCAAATGACACATACATACAAAACGATACATTCATTTATGTAAACATCTCTATGAATAATGGAGAAAACTCAAGCAATCTAACATATCTAAAGATTGAAGGACAGGATATGACTTGGAATTCATCAACCCAAATATGGGAATTAATATTCCAGGTAGATAATGATGGTGTATTCGAGATAACAGCACTTGATAAGGCCGACAATTATTATTCAAATAACACGTTTACATATTCCTTAGACGATATTGCACCTGCTGTTTATGCAGCAGGTATTGGACCAACTGCACTATCGTACGACAATTTAATCAATAGCCTGAATAATTATACTTTCTATTTCAATACAACCGATCAAAAGAACGGTGGAGGAACCGGAACTTATACAACTATTGAGATCTACGGATTCTCTCCTGCTTCTGATAGTGAGTTGTCTTACAATGGTTCTGAAAAGTATACAGTATACACAAGACCATCAGATCTCGGTTTTGACAACACATACAATAGTTATCAAAATTTCACAGTATATGTTGAAGATGCAGCAGGTAACAGTAACTCTACAAACATCACTGTGCTTTTAGATAATACAAAAGGACACATTTCCAATTTGACAACATCAGATCCAGACAATGCCACTAATGGCACAACAGAGATTTCATTCAGAGTCAGGGCATTAGATGTGGGAGAAAATGCAAGCGGAACACAATATGTTACAATAAGTGGTGATGGATTTGGTATCACAGAATCCATGTCGCACGTTGGTTCAAACATTTATGAATATAATGGTACGCTTACGGATATAGGGTGCACTTCGGACGCATTATGTACAGTAGAGGCAAAATTATTTGATAATTCAGGAAACAC
>CAZYEG010000355.1:0-1563 GCA_964646365.1 uncultured Methanosarcinales archaeon | reverse complement strand
GGAGCAAGAGATAGTTGCCACGAATAGTATTTGCCTGTAATTTCTTTTGATATTGTTGCTTTTGGAGATGTCTTTTCAAAGATACCTATTCCTTTTGGTATTTTGATTACTTCGGTGTTTTCTATATTTCCATTATTGACTATGGTAAGGGTTTTTGTATTCTTGAAAAAGAATTCTTTTTCATCATATGATTTTTCTAGATTAGAATACTCCGTGATACTGTAGTCTTTTTCGATTATTCTCAATACGTTATCATTGTTTTTGACTGATATGCTTAAATGTCCATTGATTGGTTCTTGAAGTGGATCTAGAATGAATGAAAAAACTTCACTTTTTTCAACTAATGGGTTTAGGGTAGTTTCTCTATATTCGTTGAAAAGTTCAGATTGAATATTCATTGAAAGATTAGTAATGTTTAGAGGATTTCTATTGTCAAGATTGATTTTAATGCTGAATGGATTTCTTGGGTCAATTTCTTCATCAAATGTTGCTGTAACATCTACAGATGTTTTGTATAACATTCCTGTTTCTCCATAGGGTTTAACATTTATAGCAACATTTTTGGTTATTTTTTTATTTGTATTTCTTGAGGAGAAATCAATCCCAACAATGTATCTACCGATTCCAATGGCGTTTGTAGTTGATATAATGAGTTTTGTTTTTATAGTCTCACCAGGTTTGATTTTGATGCCGCTAAAATAATGATTTAGTGGGTCACTTTGGAATTGCCAGTTTTAGACTTTTTAGATTGAGCTTAACTATATCTTCTGTGTCTTGAAGATTTGTGGTGTAGACTTCAAGTATTGCTTTTTCATCATAATATATATCAGTTTTGACCGATTCTATTAATGATACGAAATCTGATGCACAAACAGAAGTGGAAAGAATAACTAATGATAGCAATAAAAATATTGATTTTAAATTGACACCCTTCACCATACTTATTATCTAGGTGTATTGAATATAAAAATGTTTTGGAAAAAAATAAAAATTATTTTCTTTTAGAGATTTCTTCTTGGATTTTTTTAATAAGATCTTCTACTTGCATTTCTCCAAGAATTTCGCCTTCTCTTGTTCTTACATTTACAGTTCCGTTGGCTTTCTCTTTGTCACCTACAACTAGTATGTAATTAGATTGCTGGACTTGAGCGTCTCTTATTTTGTAGTTGACAGTTTCTGCTCTTAAGTCAGTTTCGGATCTAATGTCAGAATCTAGGAACTTTTGATTGATTTCATTTACGTAGTCCTCGTGACTGTCATTAATGCCAATAACTCGCACTTGTATAGGGCTGAGCCATAATGGGAATCTTCCTGCATAATGCTCAATAAGAATACCAAGGAATCTTTCCATGCTGCCGTAAATTACACGATGTATCATTACAGGTCTGTGTTTTTTCCCATCAGCGCCTTCGTATGTAAGATCGAATCTTTCAGGTAGGCTCATGTCAAGCTGTATTGTTCCACATTGCCAAGTTCTTCCAAGCGCATCTTTGATGTGAATATCGATTTTTGGTCCGTAGAATGCTCCATCTCCTTCATTGATAACGTATTTTTTACCCGTAC
>CAZYEG010000354.1:0-1565 GCA_964646365.1 uncultured Methanosarcinales archaeon | reverse complement strand
AAGTTTTTTTGAGCTTGTGGATGCAGATAATGTTCTGGTTAATCAATAAATATTGGTGTCTTATTGGGCAAATTCATTTCTGCATATGCCCTTAAAATGGCAATTGTAATAGAAGCCTGAATGCCCATACCAAGTGATGATGATTGAAAAGTCATATCCATATCGTGTTCTTTGACTAACAACTGTAGAGTCCTATAAAAGTTCCATGGATCGTATAATGAAATATCAAGTGAAAAACAAGAATCATCTCTATTAAGTTGTCTTGCGCTTTCTTCCTGAAGAACATCAATGAACTTATCCATTAAACCATCACGAGAATCTTTACTTGTCCTACCAACAGAAAAAAGAATTTCATCTCTAATCTTTTTAAGACTATCTTCAAGCAGAGTTGTTTTTTTTGCTTTTGCTCCTGTAGAATCATCCATTTCCTCTGAGCAGAATTGATGATTGATTTGTTGCAAAATCCTACCAACTAAAGACCATCTATTTGAGGGTAAATAATCCTTTATTTCTCTATCTATTCCCAAGTATGCAGAACAATACGCTTCTCTATCCTCATTATTAATATATCCCCCAGACAAGTTTAGTCCTGATTTTTCTCGCTGATATGGATCAATCCAGTGTTCAGCTAATTCGAGAGTGGAACCATTATCATACGTTATGTTTATTCTTATTTCATTGTTAGGATCGCCTTTCCAGTGATCCTGCGGGAGCGTGGAGTTGAAGCTTGGATAAACCGGCCCAATCAACCAGCAGATAGCATTGAATATATTGCTTTTACCAACACTGTTTTCACCAATAAAAGCATTTAATCCCTGATTTGGGCAGAACTCTAAATTCTTTATGCTTTTATAGTTTTCAATTGTTATTTTAGTTATCTTCATATTTTTAATGAAATGTTATCTAATATTGTTGCACTCTCCCCATCCAACTTCCTCATCTCCTCCAATATCTCTTTCGGCTCGCGTAAAACAGTATCATCTTGCCAGTTTGGATTCTTAACAGACAAATCAAATGTCTCAGGATTTACATCTCTCATGTTGATAGTCCATGAATTGTCTGAATCTGTCTTTGTTTTTTGTAGCTCGATAAAATCAGCCAGATCGTTCTCATTGAGAGGATTGGTCTTACCCAAGTTGCGATCAAGGTTGAGTTGGTAATACCAGATATTGCGTGTGGGAGCACCCTTTTCAAAGAAGAGAACAACGGTTTTAACTCCAGCGCCAGTGAAGGTGCCTCCTGGCAAGTCCAATACCGCATGCAGATTGCAGCTTTCCAGAAGTTCTTTCCGTAATGAAACTGAGGCGTTATCGCCATTGGAAAGAAACGTATTTTTGATGACAATACCCGCTCTACCACCAGCCTTTAGTTTCTTGATGAAATGCTGTAAGAACAGGAATGCCGTCTCCCCCGTTTTTATTGGAAAGTTCTGTTGAACCTCTTTGCGTTCTTTTCCTCCAAATGGAGGGTTAGCCAAGATAATATCAAAACGGTCCTTTTCTTGGATATCTGCAATATTTTCAGACAGGGTATTGGTATGAATGATATTGGGGGCTTCAATGCCA
>CAZYEG010000353.1:0-1576 GCA_964646365.1 uncultured Methanosarcinales archaeon | reverse complement strand
TTTTTAATAGAAAATCTGCAAAATCATATACTGCCTTGAGATGTTCATCTAATGATCCTTCCGGCATTTTCATTAATTCGGAAAGACCTCTTCTTGGGAAATATATTCTTTCGATATTATCAATAGGTATACCAAAAAACATCCTGTCTTTGTCATGCATATCGCTTTTAAAAACGTAATTAGGATATGTCGCACTAAAACTTTCCAGATACTCTTTAAGTTTATCAGCTTCTACCCACATATTCAATCGGTTCATCTTCTTACCAGAAATGAAACGAAATTGTAATGCGTCACATTCTATCTTATCAGTAGGTATATATTTCGGCTTGACTATAATTCTATCTAATGGGTGTTCGTTTCCATAGACTTGACAATGAAAGCCGTCTTTTGTTGTGATTACTGAAGCTTCATAGAAATGCATTATTCTCTTCTTTCATTAAGATAAGCATCAAAATACCCTATGACTACTCGGTAATATTTTTCTCCATCTTTTGGAGTGACTAATTCAAGAAGTCCACATGCTCGAATCTTCTCTCCAGTTAATGCTTGTTGAACAAATGGGATTGAGTATGTTACAATTCTTTTTACTGGGATGCTTGAATCGAAAGTTGGATCAGCATGGTCCCCTTTTACAATTGCGCCTTCCTTGATTTCATAGAATCCTGGTCTGACGTGTGAATTGTAATGGTCTGTTACTACTCCAGTAACTGTTGCAAGACCAACTGGTTCATATGTTTCTTCTCCCCATTTAAACCAGGTTTCTTCTGGCTCCTCGGTAGTAAAAAGAGTAAACACTGTGTCTCCAAACATACCTTCATATCTTTTTCTAATCATATGTTTTACATATTCTTCTTCAGTAAAATGAGATGATTCTGAAGTCTTATGTTCCTTATAGTATTCTGCCCACTCTTCTTCTGTTTTCCATTTTAGAAGCGGATGCTCTGCGTCCTTTAAGAAATTAAGAATTTTCCAACCATTGTCTTTACCATATATAATCATATCAATGTCGGACTTTCCTGGTGTATAATTTCCAAGTAATGTTGAATGAGTTATTCCTAGATTTTCACTACTTACTCCGCTTTTTGTTAAGAAATCTATAAGTTCTCTTACTAAAGTCAAATAATGATCAAGATCTTTTTTTGGAACTTTAAGAAATTCTTTGACTCCAGCTCTACCATCATGAACTTTTTTTATCTTGTCTCGCGGTACAACGTAAAACCAGTTTTTATGGACTGGACAATCATAAATATAATCTGGATACTTTTCTCTAAATTGTTCTACGTATCCTTTTAGTTTGTCTTTTTTTGCAAATTGGTTAAATCTTACAAGACATTTCTCGAATAAGAATCTATATTTTAATCCTTCACCAACTATTGCGTTTCCTGGAATATATTTTGGTTTAACAATTACATAACCATCTGGATGTTCGCTTGCGTAAGTCTTACATTGAAACCCGTCAACTGTGTCTATTAATGTCGATTCATAAAAATGTGCCATTCTATCTCACCTTAACTCCTTCTACTTTTATATCACTTGGTTTTTCTATTCCAAGTTGTTCAAGTACTGTTGGCATTAC
>CAZYEG010000352.1:0-1578 GCA_964646365.1 uncultured Methanosarcinales archaeon | reverse complement strand
TCCAGCTTTATCGCATACCGTTACATTGTATTCATAGTTGCCATCGTCAAGAGATGTAGCATTATGAGAATATGTCAAAGACGTATAAATTGTTAGACTTCCATTAATGTTCCAAGTGACATTATTGAAGTTAGTATCGTTCAAAGTTACGTTAGATACAAAATAATTAGTATTCACATATTCAGAAACAACTGAATCAAATTCGATTGTTGGGTAAGTCCTATCTAATGTAATTGTTCTTGTTGATGTCACATTACAATTCTCTGCTTTGTCACATATTGTAACATTATACTTATATTCTCCTTCTGGTGCAGATGTTACATTTAGTAAAGTAGTTTCTGAACTGTATTCATATTTTCCACTATTAACTATATATGTAATATTCTGGAAATTTAATTCTGTGTATAGAGCATCTATCTCAACAAAATCTCTATTGATGAATGTATTATCCGTTTTTGTTAAAGATCCAAAGTCAATAGTTGGAATTGTTGTATCAATATTGATTCTTCTAAGTGCTGTATTATTATAATTAGTTGCCAGATCAAACGTGTTTGCATAATAGTAATAATAATTATCTGGTAAAGATGTGAAGTTTGCTTCTTTTCTAGTGATTCTTGTCTGTGTTGAATATAGAGATGAGTTATAGATCTGCATAATTTCTGTTTCAGTTAACGACCTGTTGTAAATCATTACCTCGTCGATGCTACCGTTGAAATAATTATTACTATCATCAACTCCTATATCAACTGTGTTGGAATAAATATTAATTGGATATTCTGCTGAATCTCCTAAGTTACCATTTACATAATTAGACCCGTTACTCAATCGCACAGTATGTATCCAGTTGCCTGAAGTTGAATTTTTATACCATAATGAGATGGCAGATTCTGTTTCATCGAAAAGTTCTAATTCTCCAACTTCTGCTCCAGAATTTTCACTGGTATTTGTAACATATAGTCTATAGTAAAGATACTCGGCTGATGGTTCTGTTAAAGTAAAGGTCTTTTTATCCCAAGCCCCCCAGCCAGGATATTGTCCAGTTTGTGAATCTAAAATAGTCCAATCCGAATCATCATTAGAACCTTGAAGAGTCCAAGTGTCTAATACGTATTGGTTACCATTTCCACGTCGAATACTATATTTAGTGATATTCTTAACTGTTGGGAACTCATATTTTAGCCATTGAGGCATACCACCTCCTGAAGCAGAGAGCCACTTGTGATTATATTCAGAATAACTACCATCAAACGCTTTCCAAGGATAATAAGTTGAACTCCAATATGAACTTGCACTTACAATACCACTTGGAGTCGAGCTGCTTGTCATTATTGGGATTATATCCACACCAGCCCATACCGAAGAGGCATTAATCATAACATAATCATCAATACATCAAACTCATACCAACCACTTGTATTATAAGATGCACCATTAACAGTCCCATCGTTCTCTCCGATGAGATCATTCGAATTTTCAACATCAAACTTGTAATATGAAACCAAATCATCCAAAGGTATCGTCCCATTAAACAAACTATATGTAACATTGTTGAAATTCGTTTCACTTACCGTAGTATTC
>CAZYEG010000351.1:0-1586 GCA_964646365.1 uncultured Methanosarcinales archaeon | reverse complement strand
CGGAACTTCTCAACTATATTCTTAAATTCTTCAACAGTATACTTACGACTCATCTTTTCCAACACAGAGTTACTACCAGACTGAATAGGTATATGCAAGAATTTAAACATCTTATCATCCTTAAACACTTCAACTAATTCATCTAAATTTTCTAAAACATGATTTGGATTTGCCATTCCCAAACGAACCTTAAAATTCCCTTTGATTTTCAAAACTTCCTTCAGGAGTTCAACTATGTTTGTTTTTATATCATAACCATAACAGCCAGTATCTTGCGCTGTCAGCCAAATCTCTCTAACCCTATCACGAATGACTGCTCTTTTAACACGCTCAACAATATCACTGATATTATACGAATGAAGGTCGCCCCTTGCAGACTTAACAATACAATACGTGCATGGATCCCCAAGACATCCTTGACAAATAGGCAAAATCTCAACAATATGATTTTTACGAAGAATTGGTACTTTTATTTTCAAATCATCTTCAATAACTAAAAGTTTTACAAAGTTGCCATTAAGCGTCTCTTCTACAACCTGCACAATATTCTCTATCTGTGAAGGACCAATCATAGAAATATCATCCATAAACTCTGGATCTGCCTGACCAGCACAACCGGCAAGCACTACCTTTTTCCCATTACCCTGGCATTCCTTAATATATCTCTTGATTTTATTGACCGTTGGCGACTTCACAGTACATGAATTAACAATAACGACATCAGAATCATCCACTTTACAAACTATCTTAAATCCGTTCTTTTCAAGTACACCTGCAATCTTCTCTGAATCAGAAGCATTTAAACTACACCCATGCGTCTGAATATACACATTAGTCATAAGAAAGGTTAATCTCGAGCGATTTATAAAGCTTCACTTATTCATAATTCCTTTATTGTTCCGAAGATAATACCTAAATATCAACGGGAATACAAGTGTCGTAGCGACCGCCATAACAACTATTGCGCCATATAACTCTGAAGGAATTATACCAAACTTCCTTGCCATCTCAAGAATTATCAATTCAATTGCTCCACGGGAATTAAGTCCCCAACCAATAACCATTGCCTGTTTGTATGAAATATCTTTATACAACGAAACAATCAAAGGACCAATCAATTTTGATATTGTCGCAAATACTGTGATTACTAAAATTAATAATGGATATCTAAAAAATATCCCCAAATCGAAATGCAAACCTACATTAATAAAAAAGAACGGTATAATTAAAGCAAAGGTCATTATTTTTAATTCTTTTATACTTTCATGCTCAATGTGTTTATTCTTTATTGCCCATCGTAAAAATAATCCTGCAAGGAATGCCCCGATAATATATCCAAGGCCAAGCAATTTTGAAATTGCTGCAATCGCTATACCAACAACAACAACCGATGAAAAAATGGATACGCTTGAGTGTTCCTTTTCCACTGTCACAATCATCTTTGGAACATACTTGAATATAAACAGCACAAGTAACGCAAACAATAATATCAAGAATGGAGATAAAAAAATACTAAGATATGTATGACTTACTATTGTCAATAATGAACCTAAAAAAATCATACCAAAAAGATCATCCACAATACC
>CAZYEG010000350.1:0-1586 GCA_964646365.1 uncultured Methanosarcinales archaeon | reverse complement strand
ACAATAATCACTTTATAGAAATTCCTTATCGTGGGGATGAAAAAGATATTTTTATTCAATTTTTTGACTTTAAACTAAGGCTTTTGGTTGATAACGTAAATTATATTGCTATTTCTGGACAAGATAGGGAGTGGTGCATTCCTAGTGTAGAACGTTTAATGAAAGGGGAGCTTAATTTTCATCCTCCAGATGCAAATCAGCTTGGATGGAGTCAAGAATTATACCAAACTGTTCTAGATGCAAAGATTCCATATGCGATTTTAGACGATCTTGTAATGTGAATTTATTCATTTTTAATTTGATCCATAATCTCCACATGAAACAACGGGGTCACTAAACCAGTATACTTATTTGTATATCGCGACAGTTGAAGGCGCTCTTCGACCGAAACACGGACCGTCACTAACCACGAAGCCTGCTTTTTCTAGATTATTTCGAACTATTCGGGCGCAAGAATAAGTTGTAAGCCTTCCGCCAGGTTTCATTAATTTCCCAATATCTAAGAACACTTCTTCTGTCCAAAGCTCTGGGCATACTTTTGGAGAGAACGGATCAAAAAGAACTGCATCAAATTTTTCACTCAAATTCTTCAGATTTTTACGAGCATCACCAACAATAATTTTAATCTTATCACTATTGCCACTAACATCTTTCTTGATTTCTTCATAGTTCTCTTTGAATTCTTCAGGAACTTCAATCCCAGCAATCTTTCCCAGAATTTCAGGATCAATTTCCAGACCAATTATTTCGACATCTGCAACCATGAGCGCGGCAAGACTATTATATCCAAGTCCAAAACAAAAGTCAAGAACTTTATTACCATCTTTCAACTCAGATGGTTTTACATATTTCTCCATAGCCTCTTCAATGGCCCCGACTGTAATAGAGTGATAATGTTCACCAAAATTTTCATTAAACAGGGTCACCGACCCATCTCTTGTTATTACTTCCTTCATAATGAATATTGGAAAACAGATAAATATTTAAACATCTCTAATTCAGAAAAATATGGGGGTTTTTGAATGGTACAGACAATAATAATACTCGGTTCTCAATGGGGAGATGAAGGAAAAGGCAAGTTCGTTGATTATTTAGCAGAAAAATCAGATATGGTAGTTCGTTTTGCAGGCGGAAACAATGCAGGGCATACCGTAGTTGTTGGTGAAGAAGTGTATAAGCTTCATTTGATTCCATCTGGAATTGTTCATCAGGATAAAATAAACATAATTGGAAATGGAACTGTAATTGATCCAGAAGTTCTTCTTAAGGAAATAGAAGGAGTTGAGTCAAGAGACATTAGTGTAACAAATAATAATCTACTCATATCACAATTCGCACATGTAATAACACCTGAACAGATTGAAGAAGATAAAGCAAAAGGTGGAAAGATTGGAACAACTGGAAGAGGAATCGGTCCATGTTACAGAGATAAGATTTCAAGAACAGGTAAACGAATAATTGACTTTGTAAAAGAGGCTTCAGCTACAGCAAAGAGACTAGCTCCTTTGGTTGCAGACACTCCTTTGATAGTAAACACTGCAATTGCAGAAGCAAAGAATCCTATTTTAATGGCAGAGTCTATGAAG
>CAZYEG010000349.1:0-1587 GCA_964646365.1 uncultured Methanosarcinales archaeon | reverse complement strand
CGGTTGAGAGGTTTACTCAACTTGGCGGTGGAGAGAACCTGGATGATTTGATTGTGCTTAAAGTGATGAGTTTTGCTGATCAGGTAAAAACATTTGAAAAATTAAGTGATCTTGTAAATGACCGGATAGGTATAGTAATTATTGATTCTATAGCAATGCTTTATAGGTTTGAAATTGGGAAATCTCTAAATGTTTCTGATGTAAATAAGTCGCTTGGAATGCAGCTTTCTTCACTTATTGAGATTGCTAGAAAAAAGAATATTCCTGTTGTGATTACAAGTCATGTTTATGCAGATTTTAATAATCCAGAAAATATTAAATTGGTTGGTGGCGATACGTTGAAGTATAGCAGCAAGTGTTTAATTGAATTAAAGAAAATGTCCGGAAATTTGCGTACTGCAATAATTAGAAAACATAGAAGTATTGCAGAAAATAAAGAAATAAAATTTAAAATAAAAAATGAGGGTATAGACCCTATTCTTCCATGAACTTTTCCATTGGTATTGATAGTTCTTCTCCTGCTTTTAGATTTCCCGTATTCTTGAGATATTCTCTAGCTAGGACGTAGAGTACAAGACCAATACTTTTTTTACCTTTATTGTTACATGGTATTACAAGGTCAATGAAGTTTGTTTGGTTGTTTGTATCGCATAAAGCAATAACAGGTATACCAATCTTCATTGCATCTGCAATTACGTTTCTATCAGGCCAAGAGTCTGTAGCAACAATAATCTTTGGTTCGATGAATGTTTTTAGATTTGGGTTTGTAAGTAGTCCAGGTGGATATCTTCCTGCGAAGAATTTTGTTCCTGCAGCTTGAGCAAAAAGCTTTACAGCGTCCCATCCGTTTTCTCTTCTACATACAATTAGAATGTCTTCAGGTGCATAGTTAGAAAGCATTTTTGCAGCTGTATCAAGTCTTTGGTTGATCTTTTGTACGTTTAGTACAGATAAACCATCTGATCTTGTCTTATAGATGAATTGTTCCATATATTTTGTTCTAAATTTTGTTCCAATATGTATACCTGCCTTTAGATAAACATCTGTAGGTACTAAAAATTGTTCTTCAGTCATTTTATTTTCCTCCTAAAAAGCAGTAGAATTCACTATTCTTCTGCATATTTCTTGCCTCAGCAGTGATTTGTGGGGTTTCTTACCTCACGTCGGCTTTAAAATAGGTTAATGCCAATCGGTTTATAAATGTGATGGTTTAAGCTGCGTCTTCGTTAATATCTACTAAAGATGCAGCAACATAAGCTTGCCCATGTCTTTTCATTTGTGTTGATTCTGGCATATGGATTCTAACTCCATATTCTGGGAAGAATTCATCAAGTGTTGCTTTTGCAGCATCAAGTAGGACTTGACCTGCAGTGTCTCCATCAGTGAGTCTTCCAAGCACCATATGATCTAGTACATGTTCATACATTTGCCAATTTCTTGCGGCTTCATGTGCAAAGAATCTTCCAGCAGCTTCATAAACTTTTAAAGCGTCTGGGTTGCCTGCTTCTGCAAGCTCCATTCCTCTTGCAAGTTTTTCTTTATCATCCATGTCATTTGGAATACCATTAAGACCAAGAGCTTGAACTC
>CAZYEG010000348.1:0-1589 GCA_964646365.1 uncultured Methanosarcinales archaeon | reverse complement strand
TATTTTAGTAGATATTTATATGGGAGTCTAAGCATACTTTTGGCAGACTCAGCGATTCATCTAAAAATATATGGCATCACGTTTTACTTAAGGTCTAAGTAAGTTCTCTCATTTTCCCTCTAAAATATAACTCGGGCCGGCCCAGAGCCATGCCCGCACCTTCGGTGCTTGCCCCGGCCCTCGCAATGTAGTTGATCGAGTAGTGGTGTGAGCAGTGCTGTAGGTGGTTGCGAATGATAGTCTGTTCAATCTACTAAGATATGATTATCGAGTTATGTCACTCAGTTTTAATTATTTATCTGTACCAATTTCACTATGAACAATAATACTATCTTTAACTGTAATATTTTTCTGAATATGCTTTGATTTCATTAGATTATTTAGTTCAGTAACGTCATCTAAGAGATTATGTTTAAGAAATAGCATCTTTGCTTCTGAATACTGTCCGATTTTCTTACAGTATTCGGCTCTTTGAATATCACATTCGACCAATTTAATCGCAAGTTCTTCTCGCTTAATGCGTATTAATATACTTTTAGCGTATTCCTTTATTTCAGCGTCTTTATGTTTCTCTAGTAAAATCAAACATAAATCTTTCAACGTTAAATCAGCATTTTCCTCGTAATAATCTATCAAATCCCACATCACTTTCTCTCTCTTTCTTTTTTCCCTTGAGAACAATTCTTCAAGGTTATTAATGCGACGGTACTTATCGAGCAGCTCATTTTGCCATCGTTTCATCTATAAATTTACCCTATATGAAAGCCCATCGTCAGGATTTACTATTTTTGGGCATCGCTCCTGTAGTTGATTTATCCATTCAACCATCATACCTAAGTCTGTTTTATTTGTATCTACATCTATCAAAATGTGAACTGATTTCTTGTCCGTAATAAATGGAGAGATTCGTCTAATAGTAATCCTAGAGGCATGTTGCATATCAGAAGTCAATGGACCAAAATAGTATTGTAAAATAAAACATAGAGTTATAATTATCATGAAGGACAATACGCCAAAATACCAATAACTATTCCATAACAATGCGGTAATTACGAAGGATGCTAGAATGCCCATAACTACTAACCAAGGTGAGATTTGTTTCAATTCTGATGAACTTTCGACATTATTATATAAATTAAGTTTCACATCAGTAATTTGACTTAATGGAACTCCTTCGTATGAGATGCCATCAAAAATCTTATGTCCAGATGAAAATAATGAATTATTGCGTCTAACCTGTTCTGATTTGTTAATAAATGCGCGTTCATCTTTCGTTGCATCAATCACAATTAAACGGTTTGATGTGAGTCTCAACTCAGCGCCATGAATGGGAGGATTATGTTCATTCTCTTCATTCCAGTAAGTAGCTACATTCAATGGATGGATGGGAACTAGTTGCTCTCCAGGTACAAGCATTTTTTGAAGAAGTGAATCTGGTGAAAATTGATGTTGAAATTTAATTCTATTCGCAGTATTCGTAGCGTTAGTATAGGCCTTATTATACATAATCCTTGCTTTTTTTTGCTGATGTTTTGGAAGACTAAAATATTCAGGTAAGTTGTGGAGTGGTACGTCTACATGTTGTTGTT
>CAZYEG010000347.1:0-1603 GCA_964646365.1 uncultured Methanosarcinales archaeon | reverse complement strand
GCAGTAGGAAGACCAAACTTCATAACCGCGGACATGATCAAAAAAGATTCAATAGTTATCGATGTTGGTATCAATCGTGTTGATGGCAAACTTGTTGGTGATGTAGAATTCGAATCTGCAAAAAAAGTTGCAGGACATATAACCCCTGTTCCAGGCGGTGTTGGACCAATGACAAGAGCATGTCTTTTGCAAAACACTCTTGAACAGATGAAAAAAATTCAGAAACTTTAAATACGCATATGAATAAAAATACATATATGAAAAAAATCATATTATTATTTCTGATACTCATACTATTTTCATTTATAGGCTGCAGTTCAGAAAACACTTCAAAAGAAACAACAAATTCTTCAGGATCTGACAGTTATCTACAGCAAAGTGTTGTCACTTCTTCAACTTCCACAACAATTCCATGCGATCCTCAAGTTGAGACCGAAATATCTTATTCATATGACGTTACAGACATTAAAGAAACTACAAGAAATAAAACAGAATTAGTTGAACTAGATTATGAGATATTTAATTTTGAAAAAATGGTTACATACAAGAGCAAAGAAGAATATATCTTCTGGGCAAATTCTGATTTCAACAATATTATAGACGACATAAAGATAGAGGGAATATATGAGAAGAGTAAAATTCTAATAATCACTAGTTTTGACACATCGCAGACAATCGAGATCAAAAACAAAGAAAATACTGAAGGTATTTTCATGATAGAAAGAATTTTTCCAACACTAAGAGACGGATACTACATTGAAAATTCAAACAATATTGAAAAGGTAGCAATTAAAGGAAAAGAAACAGTAAACATCACATTTGATCATGGAGTAATTTGCTATCAGATTGGTGAATCCGAAAATGAGGCCGAACTTATGAAATACTTTATAGAACAGGCCGAACTCGTTGCCGACCAAAAAGATATAATCGTAAATCAATTTGAAAACATAATCTTCACATGTGAACGAGCACATTACAAAATAATCCCTCCATTAGTAGAAACACGAAAAGAAATCGAAACTGAAGAATATGTCATTATCAATAACCAGGGAAAAGATAAGAAAATTACTTTCAACGAGTGTGAATAATATGAAAGATCCAATCCCTCAAGACATTCTAAAAATTCTAGTATGCCCATTAGACAAAGGAGATTTAACTTACAACTCTAAAAAAACAGCACTAGTATGCACTGTATGCAATAAATCTTATCCTATAACCGACGGAATAGCAGATATGCGAATCAATCAAAATTAGAAAGTCTAAACAAATAAATTCTAATAAATGTCAGGCTCGGTATAATCACTAAAAATCCTAGAGGAACCGCTAAAATTGGTGCAATAGCAGTAACATAATTGATAGCCAACACAAACGCCAACATCAAAACAGCAACAGCATACTCCTTACTCAAAAAAGCCCGAACAAAAGTATTTCTAAAAAAATATTTTCTTCCAATAAAAGAATATCCAACAAAAAACAAATACACTAAAACAAATAACACTATGTTCCAAATAGTATTACTACTATTTGTATAATATGGAGATGTCTCCATAAACCCTCGAATAAAACGAATTGCATTATCAACAACAATAATAATAGCAAACGG
>CAZYEG010000346.1:0-1608 GCA_964646365.1 uncultured Methanosarcinales archaeon | reverse complement strand
GAACTTTTTCAAGATCCTTCTTCATACCCTTAAAAAGTGTTATTCTATTTATAAATATTTCTTAGAAGGATTACCATTTTCAAATAGTAATAAAGATTATTAAATGTTCAACCCTAAAATGGTTAAAAGGGGTTATGAATTGGATTTTAAAGTAAAAAAAAGAGAGCTTCAAAATAAAGAGGCCTATCCTTCGGAAGATGTAAAGGCTGCTTATGAATTTGCCAGACAGGTTCATAAAGAATTAAAAGAATTTGTCAAGTCCATAATCCTATTTGGTTCTAAAGCAAAGAAATCTGACACTGAGAAGTCAGACATTGATGTCCTAATCATTGTTGACGACGTTTCTATGTATTTTTCAAGAGAACTTTCACACACATACAAGATTCTAATTACCAAAATAAGAAATCGTGTTTCAAGAAGACTTCACATTACAACCATGAGACTTACAGCATTCTGGGAGTATGTAAGAAACGGAGATCCAATTGTAATTAACATGCTTAGGGATGGTTATCCTTTAGTTGATTCAGGATTGTTTGAACCTGTACAGATTTTACTCGCTCACGGAAGAATCCGTCCGACAGAGGAATCTGTATGGAATTACTATTCACGTGCACCAGTAACGCTTCAAAATTCAAAATGGCATATCTTGCAGGGAGTTGTCGATCTTTATTGGTCAGTTATTGATTCAGCACACGCAGTGCTTATGAAAGCAGGAGTTATTCCTCCAAGTCCAGATCATGTCGCAGATCTTTTAGAGGAGAGATTTGTAAATAGAAAGCTTCTTGAAAAGAAATATTCTAGCACTATGAGAAAATTCTACAGGCTTCAAAAGATGATCGCACATAGAGATGTGAAAGAGATTTCTGGTGAACAATTTGATCTTTACTTTAAGGAAGCAAGTGATTTTGTAACACGTATGAAGAAACTCATTGAATAAGACAACATTTAAATAACTCTTCTTTCAATATTAAACTAAAAAGAGGTAGAAATTGGTAGATGAAAGACTAGTCAACTACGTCAGAGACACTTTGTCTAGAGGGTACTCTATCGAACAAGTAAAGGGAGCTATTCTTAACGCAGGTTATTCAGAGGAAGCATTTAGAGAAGCGCTTAATGAAGCTGAGTATAGACACACGGGAGACTGGAAAAAAGAGGTAGTGATTATATATACGATAATCTCTCTTACACTTACATATTTCTCAATAGAATTTATTGCACTTAATTTAGCAAAAAACATTTGGATCGATTATCTATTTCTATCTTTGTTTTCCATAATGTCTGCTTATTTCTCATATTACACATTGAAAAAAGTAGTCACACCATCCTGGTTTAATCTTGGATACATCATTCCTCTAGGTGTAATTATTGACTTAATAACTAACGCTAGACTAAAACCATTTTGGATATCTGTACCAGTAGCAATAATTTTCTTTGCAACGACTTATTACTCTTTTACAACTTCAGATGTTTAGAAATTCTCTCAGCAGCTTCTTTAACTTCATCTATTGAAGGAACGAGTGCAAAACGAACATAACCTTCTCCAGGGTTGACACCGTCAACTTCACTACTGATCCATGCGCCAGGAGTTGTTACAACAGCGATATCTGG
>CAZYEG010000345.1:0-1608 GCA_964646365.1 uncultured Methanosarcinales archaeon | reverse complement strand
TCACATCTTTGCCAGAAGGTATATATTATCTTAATGCAACAGCAAATGACTCATCAATGAATACTAACACCACGGAGAAAAGAACATTTGTTTTTGATTGGACACCTCCATCCATCTCTTTTATTTCACCAACAATGACTACGGGTTTCTACAGTAGAACGTACATAGAGATCAACGCATCCGGAAGCGATATTCTAAGTGGAGTAAAAAATCTGACCACAAGAATCCAAAATCTAACAGAAATAATCTACTCAGCATCAATAAACAGTTCAGTGCAATACACAAATTTATCATCTTTGCCTGACGGAATATATTACTTCAATGCGACCGCATACGATTATTCAGGAAATGTGTATCATTCAGCATCACAAAAAGCAATATTAGACACTACAGCACCATCAATTGCATTCACATCACCAACACCAGATAATAACACATTCATATTAGTTAATTACACAACTCTAAACATAACATCAAATGAAAATCTTTCCGCATGTACTATAGATTGGAATAATCAACACAATTATTCATTAAACATTAACAATAGAGACGACCAAACCTATGCAGAAGTAAATGTTCAAGATATTGAAGATGCATATATTTTCTACAGCATAACATGCAATGATACAGCAGGCAACGCCAATACAATATACAGACAATTGATATATGCTGAGAATGTAATTAACTCTTCTTTCACAGGTTGTGAACTTTACCCACCAGTAAATCTATATAACATTTCATGTGTAAATAGCACAATTAACCGTTCCATAATGAGTTATACATCTATAGGCTACTCTTCAATATACAACAGTACATCTTACAATGACACCATAACATCATCAAATTTATCAGATATAGTTTCAAACAATAACATTTTACTTTCATCTACAATCACAATAAGCAACATTACACAGTCCACTATAAGAAACTCTAATTTTTACGGATTACTTTTCGACTATTCAACAATTTCATATAACATGCTTTCATCGGGACATATTAATTACAACGGATACAATTATTATCCAGTTTTCAATATTTCAAACATATACGCACAAATACCATCATCACAAGGAACTCTCTCATTTAATCAGACTTCCGTAAAGAACAACACAAGAATAACTATTACTTTTTCCATACAAGATTCTGGATATACAGTAAACGTCTCAACAGCTTCACTTAATCCAAATACAACATCTATTTTATTAGAAGAATCTAACCAAACAGGAATTTATACAGGAACAATACTTGTTTTAAACGAATCTAATGGAGAAACAACAATATTAGGATCAGTATCAGACAATCTAGGGAATACTTACCAAATATCGTCCACAATCAACATTGACAACACGGCCCCAATTGGAACAATACAGATCCAATCATCACCAAGCCTTGCACAATTAAGTGAAAACAGTGAATACACATCAACAGCAGTTGTAAATATTAATCTTACCTATTCAGACAACTTCCAGGTAGACAAATGCAGATATAATAACGATAACAATACTTATTCAGCATGGGAAGATTGCACAAATCTAAAAGAGTGGGTTCTAACAGGCATCGCAGGAACAAGAACAGTGTACGCCCAAATTAAAGATATTGCAGGAAACA
>CAZYEG010000344.1:0-1628 GCA_964646365.1 uncultured Methanosarcinales archaeon | reverse complement strand
TAGATTATCCTATAATCGGTGCTGTTAATATGGAGAGTTTACCTGCTCCTCAATTGCAAAAGATGAGAGAACAGCTAAGAGGAAAAGTTGAGCTGTTCATGACTAAAAGAAGATTGATGAAAATTGCTATTGAGAAAGTTAAAGATAAAAAACCAGGTATTGAGAAATTAGAAGAAAAACTAAGAGGTATGCCTGCATTAATTTTTACAAAAGATAATCCTTTTGCATTATTCAAAACTTTGAAAAAAAGTAAATCAAATGCTCCTGCTAAAGCTGGACAGACAGCACCTAATGATATTGAAGTTAAGGCAGGACCAACAAGCTTTGCTCCAGGACCAATCATCGGAGAGCTTGGTGGACTTGGAATTAAGTGTGGAGTTGAAGATGGGAAGATTGCGATCAAAGAAGATTCTATTGTTGCTAAAGAAGGAGATAAGATAAGCCAGAAATTAGCAGAAATATTAACAAGATTAGGAATAGAACCAATGGAAGTTGGATTAGACTTAATCGCTACTTATGAGAATGGAACAATCTTTGGAAAAGATGTTCTTGATATTGATGAAGAGGCATTCAAAGCTGACCTTAATAGTGCAGTTAGTGGTGCTATGAATCTTGCATTAAATGTTGGTTATCCAACAAAAGAAACAATTAAGATACTAATTGGAAAAGCATTCAATGATGCAAAAGTTCTAGGACTTGAGCAAAACATCATTGATGAAGGAGTTATTGATGAATTAGTTGGAAAAGCAGAAAGACATGCTAATGGTGTTAAATCTGCAGGTAATATTTCTGTTCCTGATAAAGCTGAAGAGAAAAAAGATGAACCTAAAAAGGAAGAAGCTCCTAAGGCTGAAGAAAAGCCTAAAGAAGAACTTGAAAAGAAAGAAGAAAAGGTTTTGAAGGAAGAAAAAGAAATAATCAAAGAAGAACAGAAACTTGAAAAAGAAGCTACTAAAGCTGACACACCTGAAGAAAAAGAGGTTAAGGAAGCTGTTAAAGAGGAAGAAGAGAAACAATTAGAAGCAGAAAGAATTGACAAAGAAAAAGAAGTTGAAAAAATAGAAGAAGCTAAACCAAAAGATAAGTCAACTGAAGATAAAGTTGCAGAGATGGTTGAAGCGACAAAGAAACAAGATGAAAAGAAACCTAGTGCTGATGAATTAGTTGAAGAAGCTAAAGAAGAAGATAAGCCTAAGGAAAAAGATGTTCCAAGTGCTTCCGAGTTAGCTGCTAAAAAAGTAGAAGAACATAAATCAGCTGAAGAATTGACTCAAGAATTAATCAAGAAAGGAACATTGAGAAAATAGATAATATTCATAAAAATTATAATTAATATTGGAGGTAGACAAAATGGAATACATATATGCGGCAATGCTTATCCACAAAGCTGGCGGAAAAGTTGAAGAGGCTACAGTTAAAAAAGTCTTAGAAGCTGCTGGCGTTAGTGTTGATGAAGCTAGAGTTAAAGCATTAGTAGCGTCACTTGAAGGAGTTAATATCGACGAGGCTATAGAAAAAGCTGCTGTTCCTGTTGTAGCTAGCGCACCGGCTGCTGCTGAAGCTGCACCTGCGGGTGGAGAAGCAAAGAAGGAAGAGAAGAAAAAGCCAGAAGAAGATAAGAAAACCCA
>CAZYEG010000343.1:0-1630 GCA_964646365.1 uncultured Methanosarcinales archaeon | reverse complement strand
CGATAGTGCCTAAGCGGTTTTGTTCGCCAAACATTTCATCCATTAAATGCCTCACATTATGACATTCGTAGTCGTCAATAGCACAAATGATGATACCTTTTTGGGAAAGCAGACGTTTGGCAATCTTAAATCTGCGTTCAAGAAAGGAAATGAACTTGCTATGACGGAAAGCATCTTCTTTATCCACATAGTCATTATTATATCGCCAATTTTTCGCGCCCGTATTGTACGGTGGGTCAATATAGATAAGGTCAACCTTGCTGTCGTGGGTGAATGAAAGTGTTGTTAGGCCGTGCAAATTGTCCCCTTCAATTATAAGATGGTTAAGGTGTTTCTCGGTATCGGTGTCATTTATGATTGCCCTGTCTTTGACCTCTTTTAGCACGGGCAGGTTGTTGCGTAGTTCTTCTTCCACTTCTTCCGGCTTGTCTTCCCAAACCAGTCCGTACTTTTTCTTGGTGTTCACAAGGTTTATCAAGTATGCTTTCTCGTCTTGTGTCAGGTCGAGTTCCTTGATTTTATTTAATAAGTCGAGTTTCTTCATGTTTTATGGCAAAGTTTCTTTTTCGTCAAATGTATTCTTTGTCGGTGCGATGGCAGAAAACAAGTGTGTGACAAGCCAAAGGGTAGACTTGTTCGGTTGGAGAATAACCCTCTCTTGTTTTTTGCATCAGTCATTATTCTTTTAATGGTATTGAAACATCGAATTTAGCTAATCTATCATTCTGCAACAGCATATATGTTAATAACTTTCCGTCACAAACATATAACCTTTCGTCCCTAACCCTGATTAAGGGGTAAAGACCATTATGAAAGAGAAAGACAGAATTAAAAAGAGAGTAGTTGAACTTACAAAAGCAGTCGAATTAGCAAACTTCTATGCATTCATGCTAAGAGGCCCATTGAAAAGAGAGGTTATAGATGATCAAACAATCCAATGTGCAATTGCTTGTGTTAGTAATTATTGCTATTTTAGTGATTGTGTTGTGTATGAAACATGTCAGATGGAAAGTTGGAGGATTGGATTGCTGAATTAACTACAAAATACTTAAATCAAGAATCTTCCATTTTGATGAGAAAATGTCATCACTTTTGTCAAACATATATTTTTTTCTCCTATTTTTGAGAGAGTAATAATATATATTATTATTTCCGATTGTTAATTTTATAAGAAACGGAAAGTTTTATTAATAAAACTAGTTTTTGAAAAAAGAAGATTTTAATAAGTATTATAAATTACTACCAAAACAGAGTTGGTTAGCCGAAAAAGAGGAGGAAATCATCTGTCTAATAAATACCTGCACAGATTATAGCCATACGCGGTTGATTTTTGATCTACTTGAGAGATTTCATTATGTGAATCGTGAAATCTTCCGAACATATCTCGAATTGATTGCAAATTATATAGTTTACGAAACAAAATTTGATAAAGAGAGAACGCAAATTGTTGCAACGACAATGGATTCAGACCCAGATAGTAGTCAGTGGATCTTACATGAACTAAAACCTTTTTTAACGGAAAAAGGATGGAACAATGTCAAAATGACAACACATTTCCATCGGGGAGTCAGAAAATTAAATAGGGAAGGTTTAAATCAGCTGGTTCTCGTTGATGAATTTATTGGTTCTG
>CAZYEG010000342.1:0-1643 GCA_964646365.1 uncultured Methanosarcinales archaeon | reverse complement strand
GCCGGGGTATGTAAAAAAGGTGAAGCTCTTTCCGACCTTGGCCCGTTCAGCGGGTTTTAAATCGGCTAGCTCTTGGTTTGGTGAAGTGAGCAAGATGCTACAGGAGTATGTTGCCAAAGGAGGTTTCATGTTCGCCATGTGCTCGGCTACCGACTCCCTTGAAATTAGTCTGGCTTCACAAAATATTGATATCATTGATTCGCGCATTGATGGGACCCCCATGACGATGGGATTTCAAGATAAACTGCACTATAGTCAGTCCATGGCCTTTGAAGGGTTTAAAATTATCTCAGATCCTATGATTTATGAATTTTCGGATATTGATGTTTCGCGCTATGAAAATGTCTCAGCTCCACAAAAAGAGGCCTTTGAGCTTTTCGAGTTTAGCGCAAAATTTGACCCGGTTCCTACCCTGTTGACCCAAAACCATCAGCATGTACTCCGGGGCTTTTTAGGGCAGACCACATCCTTTAATGGCAGAGTTTTGAAGGGTTCGGTGATCAAATTAGGCAAGGTTCAGGGGGTCAATGCCTATAAATATATTCACGGACGTTTCGGCAAGGGTACATTTACCTATTATGGAGGCCATGATCCCGAGGATTTTTCACATGCGGTATCCGATCCTCCTACGGATTTAAGACTGCATAAAAACTCACCGGGATACCGTTTAATTTTGAATAATATTCTTTTTCCCGCCGCGCGGCCCAAGCCCAGAAAAACATGAAAAGAGTCTGCGATGCCAAAGAAGATTGACCGCTCAAAACCCCAAGACCCGGCAGCACTGTTTAAAGAGGGGCTGAATTTTTATAAAAAGGCCCTGTTCAAACAAGCTCTGGCGCGTTGGAGAGCCCTGAAGAATTTGGATCCGGGCTTTAATAACCTGGATCTCTATATCAATATTTGTGCGCGTCATGAATTGAACCAATTGGCTGAGTTGGAGGCTCTCGATGAGATGACCCCAGCCTCTTCTTCGGGAGAGGACTGCGCTTTGGTAGATTCTGTTACCGAGGCTATTTTGGAGTTTAAAGGCTACCATGAGGCTGGGAAAATCTCAGAAGCTTCCCAGGTTTTAAATCGTCTACAGCAGGATAGGCCCCATGATTTTCAGGCACAGGTCTCCCTGGTGCGCGGTTATCAAAAGTTGGGCGAATTCGCAAAAATGGAGGCCGCGGCTAAAGCCCTGGTGAAAAATCATCCGCATGTTTCGAGTGCCCTGACCTTATTGGGACGGGTCTATATGCAGCTAGAGAGATTTGCTGAGGCCCGTAGCGCCTTTCTCAAAGCTTATAGGCTTCAGCCCAAGAATTTTAGAATTCTTTGTCTTCTTGGGACCGTATCCGTCAGTTTGAATGAGCCCCATGAAGCACGCGGGTATTACCAGGCCGCGCTCGAACTCAAACCTAACCATCGCGGGATTAAAAACTTGATTAAACGCCTCGGAGAGGATGCCAAAGAGTTGGATACCCGTATTTTGGAAGTTTATGAGAAGCTGGGCCAGGAGAAGCCTTACCCCGATATTTTTTGTCGACTTGCCAGGCTCTACCGTCGCGCAAGACAGCTTGAAAAAGCCTTTGTTCAAATTGAAAAGGCGCTTGAAATCAATCCACAATATAAGGAAGCTTTATTTGAAAAAGGTAAGCTTG
>CAZYEG010000341.1:0-1647 GCA_964646365.1 uncultured Methanosarcinales archaeon | reverse complement strand
ACCTGCGTAAGAGAAAAAACCCACAAAGAGGCAGCAACAACCAGAGCATCTCGACCCCGTTTGCCAAAACAAAAGCCACCAGGGCTAAAGGCAATAAGAGTAGATAGGTTAAGACTTGAAGAATAATAGAGTTCTTAATCATAGCCGCCAGGGGTGGAGAGTAGCGATAATAAGCCCGCATCAGCTCTGCCCCTCCCCTTTGATGTAGTAACCACTGATCTCGAAAGCGGGTAAAAAACTGAACCATCCACGCTTTCTCGCTACCGCAGGCCGCTGAAACTATAAAACATCCTCCACCTCCACCCCCGGATATAGGAGCCAGAGTGCCTCCTCCTGAAAGACTGGTACTTCTCAGGACTCTCCAATCTGAAAAATGGCCGATATCTGCAAAAAGAACCGGAGTCCCGGCGCTAAATCTTAGATTTTCGCCGTCCTCTTTCCAAAGCCCATCGCCCGGGTCAAAAAATTCGAGACGAAAATCCTTTGCGCTGAGAGCCGAACTGAATTTAAGAAAATCTGGCAGAGGAAAAGGAAATTCAATCTGAGCACCGGGCCTAATTTTGCCCTTCAGACTCAGGACTTTACCCAGAGTCTCAAACTTACTCGAATCCACCTGCAAAGATCCTTGAGATTGATTCGTATTCAAAACCTGAATTACCGGCACTAATTCAATCAAATCTGCATCTTGAACCAATTTTAGGGTGTTAGCCCCAAGACCCCTATACTCGTCCGAAAGTAGACTCGCGTCATAGAAAACATCCATGGTCAGCCCCACGCCAGGAGACAGAGAGCTCAGGAATTTTCCCGAAGAGTCTCTTGGAATCGCCACCTTAGGGACTTCTCCGCTAGCTCCGGGTTCGAGAACCAATTCAAGCGCATCGGGAATTCTATCCCCATCACGATCTTCATCAATTCGATCGGCAATACAATCATTGTCCTTATCATCAGCCAACAATAGAGCTATGGCCGCCCCTTCGAACTCCACCTCAGGAATCCCGTCGTTATTAGCATCACAGGGAAACTCATCCGAGGCGTTCAAAATTCCATCGCCGTCATAATCCGTCAGGCTCAAAACCAGAATCTGATCTTCAAGGTCAGGGATCTGATCGTTATCATCATCGAGATCCAGGTGATCCGGGGTTTGATCGTCGTCTCGATCAAAAGGAAAGGGGTCATGATGATTAGCGACCCCATCCTGATCAAAATCAGCCGTATTCAATCCATAGTCGCCCAGGTCATCCGTATCAAAGGGGTTCAGTGGGCGAGAATCCTGACCGTCGAGCAACCCATCCCCATCGGTGTCTCGATTTAAAACCAAAGTCCCCAGTGAACTCTCTTGTAGGTCCGTGAGACCATCCCCATCGTCATCGCTATCCTCAAAGTTTTTTAAACCATCATTGTCTGTATCCAGAACTTTTCCAGCAATATGGTAGGGGTCAAGATAACCCTCTTCCTGGGTATTCAAGATCCCGTCCCCATCCAGATCCGCATCAAAATGGTTGGGAATACCATCGTTATCACTATCGAGAGAGAGGTCCGTAATCCGACCACCAAAGGCTACCTGCCTTTCAATTTGATCCGGTTGACCGTCCCCATCATCATCAGTATCTTCATTGTCACCCGTTCCATCTCCATCTGTGTCGAACT
>CAZYEG010000340.1:0-1648 GCA_964646365.1 uncultured Methanosarcinales archaeon | reverse complement strand
CATGCGCTATTGACGCCTTGCAATCATATTCAACCAGTTCCAAATCTAATATGTAATCATTACCAACTGTGTAATCTTCAACAGCCTTGTCAACCTTTATTCCTTTATCCCAGAGTTTCATTTCAATCCCTCATGATGTTCATAACCAAACATTAAATTCATATTTTCTATCGCCTGTGTTGCTGCGCCCTTATTTAAGTTATCAAGCGCAGACATAATGCATACTTTCTTACCAACTTTTTCAATACCAATAACACAATTTGGAGTATTTAATACTTCCTTTGTATTAGGGAAGTAATCTACAATCTTTGTAAAAGAATTATTATATAAATTTTTGTTTACATCTATATCTTTTGTTAATTTAGCATGTATTATACATACTAGCCCCTCATATACATCGACCACATTAGGAGTAAAACAAAATTCTTTACCCGTAATCTTCTTTATCTCATCATTATGGAAGTGATTTAAGGGTTTGTAGGGCATAATATTATCTTTAATATTTTCTGGAGGATTTTTCCCAGCACCAGAATACCCACTTATTCCAACTATTGATATCTCTTCTAAATAATCCTTTAATGGATATATCCCAAGTATTGCTGCAGTTGCATAGCATCCTGGATTTGCAACATATTTTGCTTTCTTTATCTCTTCACTAAAGAGTTCAGGAAGACCATACGTCCATTCGCACCGGTGATTTGCTGACATATCAATTATCTTACATTTGATTCCTTCTACATATTCTCCATGAGGTAGTGCAAGAAAGATTAAATCAAGTTCATTTGTCTTTGAAGCCTCAAATTCTCGTCCAAAAAAATATTTAACTTCAACGTGCTTTAATCCATTAAGTATCTTAAATAGATTATTTCCTACTGTTCCCTTTCCTAAGATTCCGACTTTAATCATTGTGCCTCTTTGAATATGTTTAACGCCATATCTATTTCTTTATATGAAATTACGTAAGGAGGAAGTAACCTGATAATATTCCCACCAATCTTGTTTACAAGAATCCCTTCAAGTTCACATTTAACATCCATATCAAATCCAATCATAAGTCCTTTACCACGCACATTTGTCACATTAAGTTTTTTCAATCCATTCATGAAGTATTCTCCTTTAGAACTGATCTCATCTAGCATCGAATTTATCTTCTTAATTGTATGATACGCACTTACGCACGATACATCATTGCCACCATAAGTTGTGCCATGTTCCCCTTTCTCAAAATCAAGGTTTGACAAAGTAATCCCTATTGGAAAACCATTTGCAACACCTTTAGCAATTGTCACAATATCTGGTTTAATACCATAATGTTCAAAACAAAAAAACTTTCCAGTTCGTCCAGCTCCTGTCTGGACTTCATCAAATATCAATAAAGTATTATTTTCTTTACACAGTTTAGATACTTCTTCTAAATAATTATCCGGAGGCATTATTACTCCTGCTTCGCCTTGAATTGGCTCCATAATTAAAACATCTGCTTCTTTAATTCCATCTAAACTACCAAAATCAATAAAATTAATTCCATCTAAAAGTTTCCCAAAAGGTTTCTTTATCTTATCCTTACCCGTAACAGACAGACTCCCAATAGTTCGTCCATGAAAACCATTCTTCATAGCAATTATCTTATCACCGCCGTGCTTTTTTG
>CAZYEG010000339.1:0-1666 GCA_964646365.1 uncultured Methanosarcinales archaeon | reverse complement strand
GCTTCAGGTATTGAAAAGAAAGAGATTGGAAGAACATACAGGTTTGTTACAAGAGAACTTGGTATCTCAATTCTTCCATCAAACCCTGCAGATTACATTGCAAGATTTGCATCAGCTCTTAAGCTTTCAGCTGAGACCCAGTCAAAATCAATTGAGATTTTAGAGATGGCTCAGAAAAAAGAACTTACATCTGGTAGAGGTCCTACAGGGATTGCAGCAGCTGCTCTATATGTATCTGCTCTAATTCATGGAGAAAAAAGAACCCAAAGAGAAGTTGCAGACGTTGCAGGTGTAACGGAAGTAACAATCAGAAACAGATATAAAGAGCTTCTTGAAAAATTGAAACTTGACAAAGAAATTAAAAAAGTCAAGAAGAAGAAAAAAGATTAATATCTGTACAATCTTTTCTTTAATTCTTTTATTTTTCCTTCTTTTAGTATAATACCTTCTATTCTTAACAGCTTTTCCTTCTTAGAGAAATTCATTTCCTGATATCCACCCAAAGTTCCATCACTTTTAACAACTCTGTGACATGGAACTTTTGGTGCGTATGGGTTATTTTTTAGTGCTTGACCAACAGCACGGTATGCTTTTGTGTTTAAAGATTTTGCAATCTCTTTGTATGTTGTTACTTTTCCTTTCGGAATCTTACTACATTGCTCCCAAACTCTTTCGAAAAATGTCATATTAATGTTTTATATTTTAGATAATTATATAAATTTTATAATAATTCCATTTTTTAAGAGGTAGGGAGATAGTAAAATGGCTAATACAAATACAGAATATCCAATGCTTAACAGATACGCAAGACGATTTGACTTAGAAGGAGTTCATAATAATACTAATAATCCAGATTTTTCTAATGGAATGGAAGGACTTTTATCAAGTTTAGTTGCTGATCGCCTTGTTATATGGAGTGATTTCAGCACCGGCCAAACAGCAAAAGCATTAATGGAAGGTGAAAGCTATCTTGCCAATCAAGATGCAAATTTAATTAAGACTTATGTTCCAATTAATGGCAGTGGTGTAATTCCTCCATCAGTGTATTCAGATTCAATTGATCTTGTGACATGTCCAAACGGGATTACACAATTAGATGATCCAATCTCTGCGGTATGGGATATGCTTGCGCATACAAACCCAGATGGTTACGTACTCATTGCAGGCATTCAAGGGCGACCAATAGGACTTATAGAACCAGGGGCTGGCGGAGCTTCAGGATATTTTGAATCTCTTCAACATTTACAAAATGCACATGATGGTTTTGAAGGAGCGAGCATAATGCATTATGATCCTAGCGCTGGAGTAGTTGTCATGAAAAGAACAGCTGATGAATTAATGGCTGCTCCGGGCACATTAGTTGAACCTGCTGGAGGTTTTGACTTTATGTATCAGATGGATGCGCCTCATTAAAAGAATGTACGAAACAAAAAAAGGACTAATTATTCTTGATTTTAATAGAACATTATACGACCCAGACATAGCTGACATGGTTCCAGGAAGTAAAGAATTCCTTGAAAAATATTCTAAAGATTATATCCTCGCAATAATTGGTAAAGGAGATGAAAAAAGAAGAAAAATAATTGATGATTTAGGTCTGATTAACTTTCTGTCCTACATGACAATTGTTGAAGAAAAAACACTCGAACAGTTTCAGTGTCTAATA
>CAZYEG010000338.1:0-1669 GCA_964646365.1 uncultured Methanosarcinales archaeon | reverse complement strand
TGAGCAGGAGTAATTAATAAATTTTCATTCTCATCTATGCTCAGAGATACTTCTTTATACAACAATGGTTGCCAGGAAGCGACATATTTGAAACCTATTTGCACAGATCCTGGCCAACAAGGTCCTCCGATGAAAATTTCTGTTAATTCTCCTGATCGGACAGCTCTTATGAATTGTTCACTCTTTATGGATCCTATAGGAACTGTCCATGGACCAGTGAATGAAGATAAAGAAAAATTATTTAGGGAAGTCCATCGCTTTTGATTCAAGTTTTGACATGGAAGGGAGAAAAATTGTGCCTCTGCTCTTCTTGTTATTTCAGCATGCGACCTTACTAGATCTTTCCAAGGTGCCTTTCGTCCAGTAGCAGTTACTTTTTTAACTGTTTTCTTTGTTTTTTGTTTAGCCATCCTCCCGCCTCATCATCAATCCTCAAACTCCATCTTCGGTAGTCCATTCACGATATTTACCGTCTGGACGCTCACATTGATGATGCTAAGTAATAAATCTAAAATGTAGCGTGGATTATTAACTTCTTTTGCCCAGTCATTGGGATCATTCTTAATACCAGACTTCTTATCTACCTTAACCTGATAACGTTCCATTATCCAGGCAATGGCTGATTTACCATTCACCACATATTCATAGGCTTTATCGGGGATATCGGAAATGGTGATGTGGCTATTGTAGATGATTGTTTCTTGTTCACCTTTCTTGGGAAAACGCATCTTTTCAACGGTATAAAATTCACCATCATCACCCGTAATGGTAACATCAGGGTAAGGGGCAACAGACTCATAATTAAGATGTAATTCTGCTAAATCTCGACCTGCTTTGCTGAATGCCCAAAAGTCTTTGGGCTTCTCCACCAAGGGGATACGTGGGAGCATCTTCTTTAAATCATTAGCAAAGGTGGTGCGATAATCTGGACTATGTAAAACACCATAGACATAATAGAAAATATCTTCTTTAGTTACTGACTCATTATATTTTTCTTTTGCCTGATTAAGTATAAAATCAGAAACTCCATCATTTTTAATGTATTGGCTATCTCCTCCAGCATCAAAAATATTAGGGCTTTGCTTGTCTCGCTTTTCGTAGTAATAGAGTGGAAATACTTGAGAAGTATCATGGTAATGATAATTTGAAATACAATCTGTAATCAAGGTTGAAAAATCTCTACTTACACCGATACCAGTGATACAAATAACAATATTGGAAATGGTGGATTCTGGAAAAATTATTGGCCACTGGTATACACGCTCATTAAAATCTCTATTAAAATATAAGTTTTGTTTAAAATAAGGACGATAGGAAGTCTTAGTAATGCAACTTTTATGATATGTTATTTCCTTATTATTTTGAAAACTTTTAAAAAGATTACCAGTCCATCCCACTTTGGTGCTATCGACATTAATTAAATCTTTTGATAATTTTAATGATTCTGAGTCTGTTTTGGCTAAGACCGAGAGCCTCTCAGAATTATAGTTATCAATCATTGATGCAACATTTCTATCTAACTCATTTCTTGAACAATTCATTACCCAAGAATCTCTTGCTGTTAAAAGCCCCAAAGAGTAGGTATTAAAAAAAGATTTCACACCTGCTGCAAGCTTTTTTGGTTCTTCACAATAATTAGTACTTTTTAGGATTTGAGTAAAAAAGAAAC
>CAZYEG010000337.1:0-1675 GCA_964646365.1 uncultured Methanosarcinales archaeon | reverse complement strand
TATTAGTGTAGATAAAACAGTTGATGCAAATTCTTACACAGATGTGAGTTTTGTTGTTAAGACAGATGCTATAGGAAACTTTCTAACACCAAATTCTACATTTAATGTTAATAGTAAAACTTATTTTTCAAACTCTGTTGAGTTTTCTGTCCTCTGTAATCAAAATAATGTTTGTGAAAAAGATTTGGGGGAAGATTATGAAACATGCTCACATGATTGTTCTACTGGAAGTTCTGACGGGGAATGTGATATGATAAAAGATGGCAAGGTTGATCCTGATTGTTTGCCTGGGTATGATCCAGATTTTGTAACAGACTCTTGTAGCAATGGAGTCTTGGATGAAGGAGAACTGGATGTTGATTGTGGTTCTGTATGTGACTCTAGATGTTTTTCATTGATTTCAGATATTTTGGAAGATGTTGATGATTTTAAGATAGTGATTGGTTCTGAAGCAGCAGCTGAAGATAATATTGCTGCAATAGATCTTGCAGGGAAATTTAAGATTGAGACGGTTGAAGATTTTGAAGTTGATTTAAATCAAAATTTAATTGTTTTAGGTGGACCTTGTGTTAATACTGTTGCATTTGACTTGATGGACAGTGCATATTGTACTGAAGAATTTGCTGATGGGGAAGGAAGTGTTAAATTGTTTAAGAATGGTGAATATTACCAACTGTTAGTTGCAGGTTATAATGCGCTTGATACAAGAATTGCAGCAAGGTCTGTTGTTATGCATGAAGAATTTGAAGAAGAGTTTAATGTGAACTCACTGGTTACGCATGGTTCAAGTTTGGATGATGTGAATGTTGTAATATAGTTTTGCCATAATATTTATATATTATTAGTGATAAAAGTATACTATTATTATAATATAGGTGATAGGCAGATGAAAAAGATAATATTAGTTCTAATGATACTTTTAGTAGGATTGTTTGTAGGGTGCACGGATGGAGATTCATTTGAGTATTTGAGTCAAAATCTTATGAGAGGGTATGGCGCTAGATGCATTTAATTTTTTTATTTTTTTATTTTAATTTTTAAAAATGGTTTCAAAAGAAAAAATAGTGGAATTCTTAGACAGTTATCTAGATGTAAAATCAATTCCAGACATGTCAGCGAATGGCCTTCAGATTGATGGGAAAAAAGATGTTAAAACAATTGCTTTTGCAGTTGATGCTTGTAAAGAAGTCTTTGAAAAAGCAAAAGATTGTGATATGATTATAGTTCATCATGGATTGTTTTGGGACAAGATAGGACCGATTAGGAAGCAATTATACAGTAGGATAAAAGTGTTGATGGACAATAATATCTCCTTATATGCGGCTCATGCTCCGCTAGATAAGAGTGAAACAGTAGGGAATAATGCAGAGCTACTCAAGATGTTTGGGCTTGAACCAAAAAATGAATTTGGGTTTGATCATGATGTATCTTGGGGGTATTATGACGCTTTTAAGAAACCAATTCCAATTGGTGAAGCAATGACAATTATTCGAAAATTAAATAAGGATTTTCAATATTTTCTATATGGTAAAAAAATGATTCGAACTATTGCTTGTGTATCAGGTGGCGCATCTTTTGCGGTCGCTGAAGCAATCGAAAAAGGAGTGGATCTATTGATTATCGGTGAGATGAAACATTCGGCGTTTCATGATATCAAGGAGGGTAAAATCAATCT
>CAZYEG010000336.1:0-1676 GCA_964646365.1 uncultured Methanosarcinales archaeon | reverse complement strand
CATGACGTGAACAAGGAAATATTTACTATGATTGACGCGAATAATAAAAAGAAAAGGACTTTTACGCGCAATTTTATTTTTTTACTTTTTAAATCAGATTTGATTTTAATGTCTTTTTGTTGATTATGCATTTTTATGAATTTTATTTTAAAAAACTAACAAAATATATTTTTAAAATAAACTTTATTCTTTTAAGAAATTAATCCCTATTTCGTATCGCGCAATTAAACTTGGTAGCGCCGTCAAAAGCACAGCTCGGTGTGCCGGGATCGGCAGCAACAGGAGGAGTAGCAGGAATAGCAAGCACTGGAGTAGGTTCTGGAGCAGAACTTGTATCAACACACTTACCCGTTCTATAATTACATACATCAGGAGCTGTACATCCTGGCGTGCACGTCTCTCCACATCCATCAGAATCGCAAGATCTTCCGGAGCAATTAGGGACACACTCGCAATTATTATTTGAACTACATACTCCATACGAACATACTCCGCAATTAACTCTAAATCCGCATATAGTCTCTTCACCGCATTCATATCCTTTACTTTGGCATGTGTCTGTGCAGCAACTACCGGTAGTAGTAGCATGACATATGCCGTCGCTATCAGGACAACAATCAATTCCTACTCCGCCAAGGAGTGAAATGCTTGGCGGATTATTAACAACAGTTATTTTTATATTTTTCTTATTACTTTTAACTCCAAGCGCATTTACAGAAACCAAGTCCAGGCTATGCGTTGTAGTAGCGTTTGGATATTTAAAATATGAATTGCCAGCAGGATCAAAACTAGCCGAGATATTAAACACTCCCGGCAAGCTAGTTAGCTTTTTTTCCCACCCGGGCGGAAAACCGTCTATTAATAAGCTATGCGGATAAGAACCGCCGCTTGATGTAGCTGAAAAACTTAAGCCGGTAGAACTGCTGGCAACATATACAAAATTATTTGGCACGCTAAGACTAGGCAGGGAATGCACTCTAATAGAGCTTGTCGCAATAGCAGCGCCGCCTCTATTGTCTCTAACAGTAACTCTAAAATAATATTTACGCTCGCTGCCATCATGATTTGGGCTTCCGACTTTGCAAGACTGAATTTTGTTTATAAACCTGCTTTGAGTATGAATGCTATCCAAGGATAATTGATTGCTGCTCATCCTGCATTGAGGCTGCCAGCTATTCCAATAATTAGTAGCTATATTTTGATCTGCATCTAGTAACTCAATTTTCCATTTGAGCGGATCTCCGTCTATGTCATAAGCATCTATATAACCTATGTATTCTTGGCCGGAAATGGCGATTGGCAGATTAAATCTCCCAAACTCAGGCGGATTATTAGCTATTTGCATTTCATACTCTTCGGTAAAGGTATTTTTTCCCGAGCTTGACTCAAAATTGCTATGGATTATAAAAGCTAGCGCCTTGTTAGAAAACAAAGCTAAAAGAAAAATTGATAGTACTGTTACTAAATAATATTTTTTATGCATCTTCTTTATACTATCACAAAAAAAATAATTTTAAAAATAGATTATGGCTCAATCGTATAGTCAAATTTTACTTCAGAATTAATTGGAGAAGGTGTAATCGAAGATTCACAATTAATGCTAAATTCATATTTATCATTTTCCAAATAGTAAATAAAATTTTGACTAGCGCTATAAGTCTTTTCAACATATTCTC
>CAZYEG010000335.1:0-1678 GCA_964646365.1 uncultured Methanosarcinales archaeon | reverse complement strand
GAATCATCCTTAAATGGCAAGAATTCTCCTTTTGCGGCTGCCTTGTTCCTCGGATTTTGTTTGATTAATTCAACACTGGGATCTATTCCAATAACTTTACAGTCCCAGTCAGAGCTAACACCAGTCCCACATCCGACATCAAGAAGCAAGTCACTTTTTTCTGGCTGAATATATTTTTTTATTATCGCCAATTTCTTTTTTTGCTCTTCTGCATGCAGTTCATTGTATCCTTTTGCAATTTTATCGTAATATTCATCCATATTTAGAAATTGTTTTATATCTGTTATATAATTATTTCTTACATGAAGGCAATTGAACAATTAAATACAATGACAGGTAGTAATTTCGGCCATCTCACAAAGAGAGGAAATGATGCCATTCTTAAAGCACTTAAAATATGCAAAAAGCTAGGATATAAAGATGTATATATCGCAGACCAAGGTGGTTGGATAACATATAGACATTTTTCTATTAGGCTTAAGTTGAATCTTCATGATATTGAATCTGATTATGGTGTAATAGATGTAAAACACGTTAAAAAGATAAAAAAATCAATTCTTTTGTTGAATTCATTTCCTGGTTATATTGCAAAACAACCCATGGAAGAAATAAAGAAAGTCTGTGAGGAAAACAAGAATATTCTTATCGAAGATATTACCGCAACTATTGGTGGAGACTGTTTTGGTGACATACTGGTTGCATCGTTTTCTGATACTAAAATAATTGAATATGGTAAACTTGGTTATATTGCATATGATAATCCAGAATATGAGGATTTAATCACATACACTCCTCCTGAAGTAAGTTCACAAAGGCTTCTAAAAAAGATTGACGAAATGGAAAAAAGACGAGAATATCTTATAACAAAATCATCTCAAGTAAAAGTTGATCTTGCAGGTTTCGATATCATTTATCCGATTCAGAAATCAATTAATGTTATTGTAAAATACAAATCAGATATAGAAAAAGATCAGATCATTAAATACTGTGATAAGAATGATATTCCATATGTAGAATGTCCAAAATATCATAAAGTTATTACTGATGCAATTTCTATTGAAATAAAAAAAATAGTAAAAAATACAAAAGAATTATAAATTAGATTTACATACTTTTTGGAAGGTGAGAAAAAATGGGAAAACTCGTTTGGATTATAATGCTCTTTATTGTTGTTGGTGGCTACATGATCGTCATGAATAACGACCTAGATCTTGATGATAGATCTGATCAGACAACTTTTGTCAAAGAGATTGGAAAATGGTTTTTGCGTCTTGGTAAAAGCACCAAAGACACCGTTGGATACGCTATGGATCAGGACTGGCTTCCAGAGGGCAATAATACATTAAATATTACAGAGGACAACTAATGGCATACATACTGGAATGGATAACTTATCTAAACCAGATAGTCTCTGAGAATATTTCTACTTATTTACCGAATATGGGTATTTTTACACGGTATCCATTATTTATTTTGATTATTTTTTTCATATTAACAGCAGGTTTCGCTCTTTTTGTTGACTTTATCAAAGATGCTTGGAAAATTCCTATTGCTATTATTGGGGACATTCTTGATATTGTTGCAATGCAGTATCCTGGAATAATGGACTCAGTCGCAGCACTTTATTCAGTACTGATATTTTATGTTCTTGCGTCAAACCCAGAATTCTATAAACACT
>CAZYEG010000334.1:0-1679 GCA_964646365.1 uncultured Methanosarcinales archaeon | reverse complement strand
CCTACTCCTATTTTTCAACTCTCACTCTCTTCAACTATTTTAGGGGCATTCCCTAACTACTTTCTAAAATATTGGATGTATTCAGATTCTTTTCAGCAGGATCTGATAACATATGCCACTGGCTCAACAGCACTTGGTATAAAAGCGAGTAAATTACCTCATCTTTTGCTAATACTCCCACAAATCCCCGAACAACAAGCCATCACTAAATTCCTCGACCGCAAAACCACCGAGATTGACATCTTAGTAGAAAAAGTCGAAAAGCAAATCGAATTGCTCAAAGAATACAGAATGACCTTGATTTCAGAAGCAGTGACGGGGAAAATTGATGTGAGGGAGATGACATGATGAAAGATTTAACAATCTCAAATATTGCAAGACAGAATGTTTTAAATAACTCTTATGCACTGCAAAATATCCAAAAATATGTTGGTTTGCCAAGCATAGAGTTTGAAGGGGAGTATTGGTTGACCAAGCAAATGGTGGCAGATTTTTTTGAGGTGGAAGAGCGAACAGTTGAACGATATTTAGATAAATATTCAGAGGAATTGAAACACAACGGTTATGTTTTAATGCGGGGGAAACGCTTACAGACCTTGAAATTGCAGTTTGCTCCCGTCATAAATGTCGGGAGCAAAACAACGCAGATCGGACTATTTAATATTCGTTCTTTTCTCAATTTAGCCATGTTACTGGTAGAAAGTGAGAAGGCTCGATTACTCAGATCAAAAATGCTGGATATTGTCATTGATACCATCAACCAGAAAACAGGTGGAAACACTAAATATATTAACCAGCGGGACACGGATTATCTAACAACCGCCATTAAAGAACCGAAATACCGCAAAGAATTTACTGATGCTCTGAATAGGTATGTGGATATGGGGAATTATAAGTACGCGGTATATACAGATAAAATATATGAGGCAATATTTAAAGAAAAAGCTAAAGAATATAAAAATATTTTAAGACTAAAGAACCAAGATAATCTCAGAGAAACCCTTTATGTTGAGGTTCTAGATTTAATAGCCTCCTTTGAAGTGGGTTTGGCACATGAGTTGAAAAGTAAATCAGAAAAACTTGCCCGAAAATTGGTCCCAAAAGAAGTTGACATGATTTTTCACACTTTTGCAGAACACCCCTTGCATTCGCCTTTGGTTGATAAGGCAAGAATAAAAATGGCGTCAAGAGATTTGCATTTCAGAGACGCCTTTCACAAAAAATTAGAGCATTATGCGCAAGCTGTTTCCAAAGATGATTTTGATCGTCTAATAGGCGAACGAAGTATGGATTTCGATAAACAGCTTGAGCAAGCAAAAGATGTGTTTAAGAGGTTGAAAGAGAGTGAATAATTCAATTATTTACATAAAGTCCATAGAAGAAGTACTAAAGATTCATCAAAAAACGGTTGAAGTAAGTGGGGGTGGAATTTTAGGTATACTAAGTACAAATTCCTTAGAAGCCGCAATCGAACACATTCAGAATGATGACTATTATCCAACTTTTATTGATAAGCTGACTCATCTCGTTTACGTGGCTAATAAATCTCACTGTTTTCAGGATGGCAACAAACGCATCGCAATTTCTTTGGGTATGAAGTTTTTATTGGATAATGGTTACCTTTGTGTCATTCAATCATTTGCAAAGAAAATGGAAATGGTAAGTTATCAAGTTGCCGC
>CAZYEG010000333.1:0-1704 GCA_964646365.1 uncultured Methanosarcinales archaeon | reverse complement strand
TGCTTCTGATGGTGTAACAAACGAATTGTCACCGTGCTCTAATACTTTTCCTGGTAGATGTCTAAGAAAATCAAATATTCCTGTATCTTCCCATTGATGTTCACCAAAGGTCTCATAATCCATAAATAAATTTATTACCTCACCGTTGCCGTTGTTTCTGTTGACCCAATCTACATATTTGTCAACGGTGAGTGGCCAACTTTTCCATTCTTTGTTTGAAAATCTAAACGCAATGTCATCTGAAAGCTTGTAATTCTTCAATAAGAGTTTTATCTTGTTACATGTCTTTGGAGTGTATAAGAAATTTGGTGACCTCCATTCTAAGATATGGTCTGCCCCCTCTGCAAGAATTGCATTGTATCCTAAATCTTCTACAAACTTTGCAATCTCATTATTGAAAATCAATTCAGTATTCCTAAATATTTTAGGAGTTTGATTGAAATGTTTCTTCATTAGATCCTTATGTTTTTTTACTTGTTCTTTGAATTCTTCTTTTGAGTAAAGGTATGATAAAGAATGATAATAAGTCTCAGATAAAAATTCAACACATCCAGTATCAGCAAGTGCTGTGAATGACTCTAGAACTTCTGGCGCATATTTCTCAAATTGTTCCATGGCAGTTCCTGTAATTGAATAAGATATTTTGAACTTGCCCTTGAAAGATTTTATCAGTTCAAGCATAAGTTTGTTTGCTGGGAGATAACATTTCTCTGCAACCTTTTTCATAATCTCTCTGTTTTTTATGTCATCAAAGTAGTCATGCCTTTCTCCAATATCAAAGATTGAATAATTTCTCAACCTGTATGGTTGATGCACCTGAAAATAAAAACAAATTGCTACCATTAATTGTTCACCCCAAACTGATTAATTGTATTTTGATAAACTTCTGCACAGTTCTGTGCTGATTTGTCCCAAGAGAAAGTCTTGATTTCGCCAATTGCATTCTCCTTCATTGTATGATTCAAACTATCATACTTGAGAATTCCCATAACCATATCTGCCATCTTTTTGGTGTCCCAAAAATCTACTTTGAAACAGTTTCTAAGAACTTCACTTACACCTGACTGTTTACTTATTACGCATGGTGTACCGTTTCGAATTGCTTCTAGTGGAGTGATCCCAAATGGTTCACTTACCGAAGGCATGACATAAACATCTGCCATAGAAAAAGCCTTATCTATCTCTTTTCCTCTTAAGAATCCTGCAAAAAGAACCTTATCTGAAATTCCTAATTCTGCGGCCTTATTTATCATACCCCCTTCCATGTCACCTGAACCTGCCACAATAAACTTGACATTATCGTCATTTTCACTTATCATTTTTGCAACCTGAAGGAAATAGTCTGGGCCTTTTTGAAGAGTGATTCTTCCTAAGAATAAGACAATTTTATCGTGTTTTTTAATCTTGAAATCATTATTTTGAGCGAATGAGTCGTCATTGAATGCAACTGAATTGTGAACAACACTGACCTTATCTGGCGGAATACCATAGTGTTTTACAACCATCTCTTTTGTGTAGTTGCTTACTGCGATAATTGAATCGGCAAGATGCATTCCTTTTCTTTCGATATCGTATACTGCTTGATTTACTCCATTGCCACCGGTTCTATCAAACTCTGTTGCGTGTACATGTACTACCAATGGTTTTCCTGAAACCTGTTTTGCTCTAATGCCTGCTCCATACGTCATCCAGTCATGGGCGTGA
>CAZYEG010000332.1:1363-1715 GCA_964646365.1 uncultured Methanosarcinales archaeon | reverse complement strand
TTAATTGGCTTAACTATTTAGTTTATAACTGGCATTCCGGGAGGGATTCGAACCCAGGGCTGACGGCTTAGAAGGAATATCGTCGTGAAGCCATGATCTTATTTACTATGTTCTATTCCATAAATATTTAGTAGTTTCTTATACTTATCTTGTCCTGTTTCACAAGTCCCTATCAGATATCCTCTTTCGATTTTCCATTCTCTTAAACCTCTATAATAGAACACTTTAATACTTTCATCGATGGTGAATGGAACAATACCGTGTCTTAAGCACTCTTTAAATGCAATAATTCTACCCACTCGTCCATTTCCATCTTGAAATGGATGTATAATCTCAAAATTATAATGAAACT
>CAZYEG010000332.1:0-1337 GCA_964646365.1 uncultured Methanosarcinales archaeon | reverse complement strand
AATATGTCTTCAAAACTATATTGAAGTTTATTCTCGTATAAACCAATAAGTTTTGCCATATTTTTTGAAACGTCTTTTGGCTGTGAAGTTTCTAATCCCCCAACAGTATTCGGTCTCTGTTTGTAATCGCCTACACTAAACCATTCCAGTTTAGAATCGCTAGTACCTGTTTTTAGTATTTTATGTATATCTTTAACCAATGTTTCTGTTATAGGCTCAAAAGCCATTTTGATTGCATAATCGATACACCTAAAATGGTTTTGTGTCTCAATGACATCATCAACATTGATAGATTCATCATTTTCTGAACCAATTGTATTAGTCTCAAAAATGTATCTTGTTTGATCAGCAGTTAATCTACTACCTTCTATATGATTCGAATTATATGTCATCAGTATTTGAGTTTCATGGTAAATACTTCCCTTGATACCATGAAGCATTTCCTCTTTTAGTTGAAGTAATAGAGCAGAGTCTTTCTTCTCAATCTCAATCATCAGAATGTCATTTACCTTTACACCTAAATACTTACATAATGATTCAATAGTTTGTAATGATACATACTCACCTTTTTTGAATTTTGCTCTAGTAGCAGATGAAATATTTAAATCGTTCGATACATGTGACAATGATAACCCTTTTTTCTTTAAAACATCAAACAATCCGTTATAATTTACAGCCATTGAAATCACCTCATTATCTATATTCATATTATATCATAAACATTTAGTTATGTAAATATATTATATACATTAGTTTATTTTTCTAAATATTATTCATAAGATACTATAAAAAGAGTCCCAAAATGGACTCTTTACTTTCAAATGGCATTCCAGAAGGGATTTGAACCTAGGGCCGACGGCTTAGAAGGTTTCTAAATTGCTATTTCTATCCTGTTTTCTTCTGGATCTAATACTACACTTTCGAAATAACCGTCTCCTGTTTCTCTTGGCTCACTAGCAATCTTATAACCATCATTTCTAATCATTTCAGTAAGCTCAACAACTCTTTCCTTACTTCCAACACTAATCGCAATATGGCAATATCCATAATATTCCTTGTTTATATCTTCAACATCATGAATATTACTTCTACTCATGATTTCAATTCTACTTCCTGATCTAAACGTTAAAAAATATGATGAGAACCCTTTACTTGCGTTCACATATTTTTTATTTGACACAGTATTAAAATATCTTGTATAAAACTGCCTTATTTTCTCTAAATCTTTTACCCAAATTGATACATGTTCTATTCTATACATTAAATCAACTCCTTATGAAATATTATAACATACAAAAGGTTCTGTAGGCTGTTGCTCTAGAAAAAAAAAAATAACC
>CAZYEG010000331.1:0-1729 GCA_964646365.1 uncultured Methanosarcinales archaeon | reverse complement strand
TCATACATGGTGTAATTTTTAAAAGTTATCATACAGCCTTATTCCTTATCATATCAGCTTATACAGCACAATACATTCTTCATCGTTGATGTACAACTGTTCTGCTTTAAAAAGTTTTAAAAACGTTTCTTTAAAGTCATAGTGGCTGTGATCATCGATAAATACATGACTACCGGGTTTGAGATGCCCCATCATATGCAGGAAAGCAATATTTCGGCCGTTGCCATTTGGCCCGTCTAATATCATCAAGTCATAATCGCCAACTATGTCGTTCTCTTGAACGTCATAAAAATTATTTTTTGCAAAATCCCTAAAGATAGTTTGCCCAGTGTCCAACCATTAGTGTTGTATTGTTGAATTTTTTCATTTGTTAACATATCATTTCCGCTTGCTGTCTTTTCTTAAAACCAAATCAAGCACTAGAGGGTATTCATATACTCTTGACCAAGAATTATAAATCGGATTTGATTTTTCTTCTGTCAAAATTTTTCTAAATTCTAAAACTTTAAATTTATTTTGCACTTATTTCTCCCCGGTCAAAATTCGTAGAAAGAATTTTTAAAACTCTATCTGCTGATCTTCCATCCCCATACGGGGACCTACATTCTATCACATAATCTTTAATATGTTGATTAAAAACATCTTTTAAATTTTGTGGATCAGCAACCATAAAGCTGCTAGTATTAACAGCCTCTGGTCTTTCTGTCGTCTCTCTACAGACTAAGCACTTTTTATTAAAAAAAGAACATTCTTCTTGAAGACCACCACTGTCTGTTATGACCATGCGACACTTAACAAGAACCCTCATGAGTTCGTCATGAGCCATTGGTTTCACAACGCGGACATCAGATAAAATATGTTTATTTTTCTGAACATTTGGATTAGGGTGTAGGGGTAGAATAAAGTCTAAATCCTTATTTCTTTTAGCTAATTCGTTTATTGACTTAAACCAAGAATGCAATGTTGCATGATTTTCGCGGCGGTGCATTGTCACCAATACTTTATCTGCATACTCACAACTCGCCTTATAGTGTAGTAAGTTGTCTAAGACTGTATTTCCCACAACATGAATAGGGGCAGTAACTCCCTCTCTTAATAAATTTGCCTTGTTTGTGTTGGTCGGACACAGATGCACAGAAGCTATAGCAGAAACAATCTTTCTATTGTATTCTTCGGGATATGGATTGTTTACATCTTGTGTGCGCAGGCCTGCTTCGAGATGAACAACCTCGATTTTCCTATGCATTGCTGCTATGGCGAGGCCCACAACAGAACTTGTGTCCCCTTGGACTATTACATGAGTTATGTTTTCAAAACACTCATCTGGTATGGAAAGGCAGTTTTTAATAACTGAATCTAAACGGTTACCCGGATAATCAACCATTTTCAGCTTAAAGTCTGCTTTCTTGGGGGCAATATCCTGATGCTGTCCAGTAAACAGTGTCTTATATGGAATTCTACCTCTAAAAGTCTCTATCAATGGTTTGACCTTAATATATTCAGGTCTTGTGCCAAAAGTTATTAATATCATTTTGTTTTTTTATAAAAATAAAATTTTGCTTTAGTTTGCTCTTCAAAAGGATTTTCTAAAATTTTAAAATTCTCAAAATTATACTTTTCTACATCAGTAGTAAATTTTCTGTGGCACACGTGGCCAGCCGGGCATGCGTCAAAATTAGTACTATAAATAATGACATATTGCTCAGAAGACAAAAACAAGTTCTCTAAA
>CAZYEG010000330.1:330-1729 GCA_964646365.1 uncultured Methanosarcinales archaeon | reverse complement strand
CAGCTGGAGCATCCATAGTTACTATAATTGAAATAATTGATCTCATATACGTAATAATTGTAGTACTTCTCATGAAAAGAAGTCTGCTTTTTGCATTTTTATCTGCACTTATATTTTGGGCAGTATCATCATTTATTGTTCTTTGGCTTAATCTTACTGGTTTTTTGCTTGGACTTTTACTTATTGGAATATTTACAGCATTTCTTCTGCTATACTTAGAAAAAATTCTTGATATCAAGTCAATATCAAAAATAACTGTACCATCAAAAAGAAGAACTTTGCTTTTTCGTGCAATTTTTGGAGGATTTATGATAGCATTTGCAGTTCTTATGGCTAAAATTAGTGGCCCATTAGTTGGTGGCCTTTTTGCTATGTTTCCTGCAATGATGACCGCAACAATTGTTGTAACATATTTTCTTCATGGACATGATTTTTCAAAAGCTACAATGAAAACTTGTCTACTTAGTCTTATAGGTATTGTATCTTATGGTGCAGTTGTTCATTATGCTTTTGTTCCGCTTGGGATTTGGCTTGGAACGCTTGCGGCAATAGTTGTCTCTTACTCTATTTCTTTTGTTTTCTATTCACTATATTTCCACAGAGTAAACTAGATTTTTTAGCCCATTTCATGAGGTACCCACTTAAAGAATTCTTTCTCGATAATTATTGTATCAATATTTCTTATATATCCAGAAAATTTTTCACGAATATCATCAATTATTTTATTGTAATGTTCATATCCATCAACTTCTAATTCAATCTCATGCTTACAGTTTCCAATTTGTTTAATATAGTAAGATATGTTGGGGTTAGTTTCGCAATAACTCCGAAATTGTTTTTCGAAGATAGGATCATAATGTCTCATGTAGAGTTGCGATTTAAAAAAAGTCATACCTATTTTGGACCAATCCACATCAATTCTATAAGAAGATATTATTTCAAGCTTCTCAAGACGTTTTATTCGATTTTTTATAATCATAGCAGTTGATTTTAATTTACCTGCAATATCTACGACATTCATTCTTGAATCCTGTGTAAGTAATTCTAAAATTCCCCAATCAAGTTTATCTAATTCATTATTTTCAGGATATCCACCAAAATAAAAATAATCAGATCCTTTACTAAGAAAATAATTTTTATAATAACACCATATCTCAACAAGGTTATACATATTAAATTCAATTACAAGATCAGAGAATTCAGATAAAACTTTGTCCTGTATTTCATAAAATTCTTTTGGACTTTTGGCAAACGTTGAAAATATAAAATCATATGTTCCAGAACACTGTGCAATCCAATATATTCTAGGGTGCTTTGTAAGGTATTCAATAAATTCACCAATTCTTGGCTTATTATTCTCTATCTTTAGATAAGTTTTGTATACACTAATTCCAAATTT
>CAZYEG010000330.1:0-320 GCA_964646365.1 uncultured Methanosarcinales archaeon | reverse complement strand
TGAATTGAACGTTAATGACAATATTTATTCAGAAGATCTAAATAATGCTTTTAAGAAATTGTTTGAAACAGATTATTTCAAAGACATTAAGATTAGTTTCAATAAAGGTTATCTAGAAATAGATGTTGTAGAAAATCCTTTAATGACACCATCTTCTTCAAGTCGTTTTATTCTATATGCAACCCTATCTCTTCCAATTTTAAGTTTTTTAGATATTGCCGAAATTGGTCTTCTTGAATTGTGGTCGAGCTCGTACAGTATCTTTTTATCAATTAAGTCTAAATCAATATAAATAACTAAATAATGATAAATAATATATA
>CAZYEG010000329.1:0-1758 GCA_964646365.1 uncultured Methanosarcinales archaeon | reverse complement strand
GCTAGACCTTTGAAAGTTTTTTTCATGATTACTGGTGCCATGTTTGCACAGTAAGCAGGTAGCATAAAGTATAAGCTCTTTAGAATGATTAGTAATAATGTGTCCATACCCGGATTTTGTGCTAAATACGTTATAAAAGTTTCGGTATTATCCGTGTAGATGTGCAGGACCGTAGATTGAAACTAATGTTACAACCGTAATACCAATTAGAATTGCAATTAAATGTATAGCCGTTTCTTTTAGTTTGCAGTGTCTGTGTAATTGAGGTACTAAATTAGATGCAGCAATATAGATGAAGTTTCCTGCTGCAAAAGGAATGATAAAGTGGGTAAATCCTTCAATTTTACCAACAAGAATTATGCCAACCGTTGTTCCTAATATTGCTGTAGCCGCAGATAGGAAATTGAAAATTAATGCTTTCTTTTTTGACAGACCGGAATAGAGTAATACTCCAAAATCTGCAATTTCTTGTGGGATTTCATGAAATATGATGGATATTGTTGCAGTTAGTCCCAAAGTGATATTAACTGCATAGGCGCCAGCAATAACGAGTCCGTCAATGAAATTGTGTATTCCATCCCCAATAAGGTTGACAGGTGCTAGATTGTAAGCGTGACTGTGCCCACAGTGTCCATTTTCACATTTTTTATTATGATGAAAGTGAACTAACTTTTCTAATATAAACATCACTAAAAAGCCTGATAAGAGCTGCAGTGAAACTTCTATACTGTGACCGTGTTCGAATGACTCTGGAAGTAGATCCATAAATACAGTGCTTAATAAAACTCCAACAGACATGCTTAATAAAAACATAAGTGAATGCTGTGATATTTTTTTCTTTATGAAGAATGGAATTGCAAATAATACTGATATAAGTGATACGAGAATGACACTTCCGAATGCATACGCTATATTCATTTTTTTTATTAAGAGAATGGAAGTATAAAATACTTATGTTTTTCATAATTTTTTAATACTGATAGAACTTACCATTAAAAGTCCAAGAACTAAATAAATGTATGAGTAGTATTCAAATGGAACTCCAAAGAAGTAAATTGCTGGGATGATGATTCCGTTCATTGTTATTGGCATGCCTTCGTAGTTTCCTGAAAAAGTGGTTGTATTATAACGTGCAAGACGTATTACGCCACATAAGATAAATACTGTAAAAGCAATCAATGCAAGGGTTGTATTTGGAACAAGAGAAAATGCAAAAACAGCTGGCGCAACACCAAATGATATTGTATCGGCAAGACTGTCAAGTTCCTTTCCGAATTCTGATTCTTTATTTAGTGCTCTTGCAACTTTTCCATCAAAATAGTCTGCAATGACTGATATAATAAGCATGATTACAGCTAATGTGTATTGTTTGTTGATTGAAAGAAGAATACAAAATAATCCACCAATGACATTTACAAATGTAATGTAGTCAGGAATTTTTATGAGTTTTGCAAGTTTAAGTTTTGGAAGTTCTGCCTTTCTTGATGAGAATGCTTCTATTTTAAACATTGGCATAAGACCGGTTATTACAGTAAGACCGGCTGAGATCCATATGATTACATTGTCATTTAAGCTAAGAATAATCAGTGCGATAGCAAGACTTTGAAAAAAAACGGTCCATTTGTCTAGTACGTTTTTCTTAAATACCGTCTTTTTATTTCTTTTTAGAATAAATAAGGCACCTAGTATCATGACAATATCTTTGATGAAGTATATTAAGAATATTAATAGCAAAAGTTTGCCTTGCTTCCAAAGGAT
>CAZYEG010000328.1:0-1765 GCA_964646365.1 uncultured Methanosarcinales archaeon | reverse complement strand
AAATACGGTGCAGTTATTGGCAAGCCCGTAAAATGGGAAAAGAAAGTCAAAGTCAAATCAGAACAAGACAAATTAGATATTGAAATACCTTCTATTGCAACAGAATTAAAAATCAAAAAAATTGAAAACGCAACTGGCAACATTAAAGATTTATCATCTCCAGGAAGACGAAGCGCAAGCTCATCTCAAAATACCAATATAAAACAAAACGGCAACAACATCAACATTGAAGTTTCTGAAGAACTCGATAAAGAAGATGAAGTCATTGTTGAATATACCACCCAAGCACCATACGCAGAAGAATCTATTATTGATTCAGGAAAAGAAGTAACAATTACTGGACCAGATGAAATACATTATGAAGAAGTTCTTGCGTTTGCAGAGTTGCCAACCGAAGTATCTTCGACTAGTAACATCCGTCTTGACTGGATAACTGGTGAAGAATCAAATGTTCAATTCACTGCATATGACACAGATGACAATGGTCTTTACGATTATATTGAATGGGTCGTTCCACATCTTTCTGAACAGGTCTACCATATAATTATTCGTATTAAAGGAGCATGGGAATTAAATAGTGACCAATCACTTGGAAGCGAAATAACATCCATGGTTGACACATTGGACACAACTTACTACGAAGCTATAAACAATCAAAAATTACGTGTAGTTTTCGAATACGATTTAGACAGCACTAGAGACATAACAGTTTATGGATATTCAGACACAATTTCCGCGATCGACATTTACCCAGCAGAAAGCAACGTCTTAGCAGCAAGAATTGAAAACATAACATCAGAGAAAAAATACAAAGTTTATTTAGAAAATTTAGAAACTACAACAGATTCATTCGATTTGGTAATCAATGGAAACACATTCATCAACTATATTGTAGATCCGGACGAATTCGACGATGCAGACTGTGATTCAGGTTCCATTGCAACTGAATGTACACTTAACCATGTCTATAATTTCTACAATGGTCAACAAATTAATGCAGTCTCTTTAATTATTGGAAGTAGTGGAGCACTTTACAATACAGATACTGGACTTAAAGGTGAATCAGTTGTAATCAATACCACCAATTTAGAAATATCTGGAAACATCACAGGAGGAAATATCACAATAAAAACAACCAATCTGACAATTAATTCTGGTGCAGGAATATTTGTTGACCATAAAGGATATCGTGGAAGTTTCGGTAACGGTGCAGGTGGGTTCGGAACAGAAGCATCAGGTGGTGGTGGTTTTGGTGATGCAGGTGGAGCAGGTTATTCTGAAACTGGTTACGCTGGTCCTGGTGGAGTAGAGTTTGGAAGTTCACAAAATTCTCTTTACTATGGCTCAGGTGGTGGAGTAACATCTGACGGTCAAGGCGCTTTTGGTGGTGGACTTGTTTTCATAAACGTATCAGATTATTTTGTTCATAATGGTGTAGTTTCAGCAAACGGACAAAACGGCAACCTCAGTCACGGTGGCGGTTCAGGCGGCGGTATACTTATAGATGCTTTTAACATGACTGGATCTGGAGAATTTCGTTCAAAAGGAGGAAACGCAACCAACATCAGCGACACACATTTCGGTGGCGGTGGAGCCGGTGGAAGAGTTGCTTTATACTACCAACACTCATCATGGTCCGACACACAAACGGGTGATGTTGCTGGAGGAACAGCTCAATGTTCCCGAGTCGCCTGATACTGCTGAACCTTGAGCTGTTCCTCCAGCAACAACACCCGTTTGTGTGTCGGACCATGATGAGTGTTGG
>CAZYEG010000327.1:0-1773 GCA_964646365.1 uncultured Methanosarcinales archaeon | reverse complement strand
AACGGATATCCCAACTTTTTACCCGCCTTCTTCATATCAGAAACACTTTCAACTCGAACAAACTTAGGTTGAGGCACGCCTGCTTTTTTAAGTGCCTCTCTCATGAACAATTTATCTCTAGCATTAAGTGCCCCCTGTAAACTAGGACCAACAAGCCCAAATTTATCACAAAGCAATCCAACTAAAGGTACATATGGCTCAAATCTAGTCAGAACTGCATCAATCTTAACACCAACAAGTTCCTTTAAAACAGAATCAACATCAAATGGATTAACTCGCAAAAATCCATCAAAATATTTCTTATCACTCTCAGTTGGCATTTCCTTTAGAAGTATAATTTTATACCCTGCATCCTTGGCCGGCATAAAGTGCGATAGCTTACCACTACTACCAATAAAAAGAATATTTTTTCCCATATCACAAAAGATACTTTCCTGAATTTAAAACTTTTTCCTTTCCAACATATACCGTCGGATTTCTGATCAACATATCATAATGGATACTGCTTTTCCATTTCGCACCCGTTCGTTCTGGATAAGGATTCCCAACCGCAATGTGCACTCCAGGAAATTTCTCATCAACTAAAAAATTATAATAATATTTTTTCAAAAATATGTTTGTTCCAAAACCGATTTCTCCAATACGATTACTATTTTTATCGGTCTTAATCATCTCCCAGAATTCATCAACCAACTCTTCATCCCTAGATTCCAAAGCAAAAACCTTCCCCTTCTTTATCTCCACAATCAAAGGCTTTCTTTTAAGTTTTTTATACCTCTTTGTAAACTCTCCAGAGATAAGACCATCAACCACAAGTGTTCCATCCACACTGCCTGGACATGTCATAACTTCAGCTCCTGGAAGATTCAGTTTAGAGACCGAAAATTTTCTCAAATTTCCATCACTCTTGACCCATTTATTAAATTTCGAAAAGACAAGATCCGTACCTTTATCACTAACAACCCTTATCTGCTTAGCTTTAGAAACCTTACTATACACTTTATCAGTAAACTCCCAAATCCTATCATAATCTACACCAACAGAGTCACAAAACACCTTTTTTGTAACATTTGGCATATGAGCATATCTCACCTTATTCTTAAGCATAAGAAGCCTAAGAGGCCTTCGAAACGTAGGAAGCTCTTTAGAAAGCGATGAAGCTAAATACAAACAAATATCACACTTCTTAACCATATCCACAACGACTTTTGGGACATTTTTAAGAGGTCTCTTAAAAGAATCCAAATCAAAATAATATACTCCATGTGTAATGTCTCTAGCAACACTTTCTAGAGCTTCAAATATATTTCTAGTAGAAGAATCGTATATGAATAATATGTTCTCATCCTCTTTAAGCCCAACACACACATTTATTGCATTTTGAGCAGCCCTTAACAATTTTCCCATATTAATAAACCAATGGTAATCATTATATATAATTCTATCCTAATAACTTCAAGTGAAGTTAAAACCTAAATAAAGTATTTATAAATAAACGTATTAACAAAAGAAAGGTGATAATAATGAAAACAAAACATATAATTTTACTATTAATCATAGCAACTTTTGCATTCGCAGGATGCAAGGTATACGTGCCTCCTTCTAGCGGAGAAGGTACATTCTACGAAAACGGTATTGAGTTTAATACAGAAATAAAAAAGCAATCATTCGGAAGCGAAAAAGAGCTTGAAAACTTCCTTGCAAAATATAAGACAAGTTCCTACTCAAATTATGGAGGAATTTTCTCAAGAAATGTAATGATGGAAAGTATGG
>CAZYEG010000326.1:0-1778 GCA_964646365.1 uncultured Methanosarcinales archaeon | reverse complement strand
AAATCTATTGTATTCATATTAAACCCTAGTCCTAATACATGTAGATGCGAATCATAAAACCCTTTTAGTTTTTTCATATTATCACCTGTATATATTGTATCAAAAAAAGCACACATGTGCTCTATTTGTTTTTCATTTCATAGTTCCAAGTATCATCAATCATTTTCTTCAAATCATACTTTGCTTTCCACTTGAGTTCATTTAGTGCCTTCGTTGGATCTGCAAAACATTCTGCAATATCACCAGGTCTTCTATCTACATACTCATAACTAATACTTTTACCCACTGCAGTAGAATAAGTATTAATTACATCAAGAACTGAATATCCTTTACCTGTCCCAAGGTTATGAATAAACACACCATTCTTTCCATTCAAATAGTTTAAAGCAGCAATATGTCCATTTGCAAGATCTTGAACATGAATATAATCCCTAATTCCAGTACCATCTTTAGTGTCATAATCATTACCAAACACTTTGACTTTTTCATACAACCCTCTTGCAACTCTACTAAGATATGGAACTAAGTTATTTGGTATATCTTTAGGATTCTCTCCGATAAGTCCAGATTCGTGTGCTCCAACAGGATTAAAATATCTTAGAATACTAATTGAAGTATCTGGATTAGATACAGAATAATCTGCAAGGATTTCCTCAATCATAAGTTTCGTTCTTCCATATGGATTTGTGACGCTTAACCTACATTTCTCATCAATTGGCAACCTTTCTGGATCGCCATATACAGTTGCTGATGAACTAAAAACGAAATACTTTGTTTTACTTGTAAGATATTTCAAGAGATTTATTGTACTAATCAGATTATTTTCATAGTATTTTATTGGTTCAATAACAGACTCTCCAACAGCTTTCAAACCAGCAAAATGAATGATAGCATCAATTGCAAAATCACTAAACACCTTTTTTACTAACACCTCGTTAGTTAAATCATATTGTAAAAAATCTGGACGTAATCCTGATATTTCTTCAATATTATCTAATACATCTATAGAGCTATTAGATAAGTTATCAACTATGAGTATGTCAGTAAATCCATTACTTATTAATTCAACAACAGTATGAGAACCTATGTAGCCTAATCCTCCAGTAATTAATATTTTCATATAAACACTCCTTACATTTGCTTTAATAATTCTTTAATTCTCTGATTGGACTTTTTATCTGATACTAATATCCTATTATTTGAATATGCAATTATACAGTTTGATATGCTGAGTGTAGCAATAACTAGATCCTCCGTATCTGAAACAATAATATTATTCTCAGAGTCCACCTGATAATATTTACAGTTTCTTACAATATTTCCATTTTTATCATCGTCGAATAAATCTTCCAATGAAATAAAAGATCCTACGTCATTCCAAGACACATCAATTGGAACACATGTTATTAAATCACTCTTCTCCATTACACCATAATCAATAGAAATTCGTTCAAAAGTTTCAAATGATTTTCTTACTTTGTTTGCCAACTCCACACCTGAATACTTTGCCACAATATTTTCAACCGCAGATATTGTTTCAAAATGACCTGGTAAATGATTCTTTAACTCATTAAGCATTACACTAGATTGAAATATAAACATCCCACTATTCCAAACATAATTACCTGAATCCAAGTACTTTTTGGCAGTGTCCATATCAGGTTTCTCAAGGAATCGCTTTGCCTTTGTTGGTGAATTTATCTCCATGTTCTCCAACTTAATATAACCATACCCAGTTTCTGGTCTATTTGGAATAATTCCAAAAGTTACAATCGATC
>CAZYEG010000325.1:0-1778 GCA_964646365.1 uncultured Methanosarcinales archaeon | reverse complement strand
ATATTGAAGGAACTTCCCATGAACTTTTATTTATAGAAACAGAAACACCTTTTGGTAAGACTCTAGGAATATTATCAACAAGACCGCCACCTGTGATGTGTGCCATGCCTTTTATTACACCTGTACCAAGAAGCGGTTTTATAACTGGTAAAAAACTTTGATGAACTGTCATTAATTCTTCAGCTTTCTTTTCTAATATATCAGAAAATACTTTGATTGCTAAACTGTATCCGTTTGTCTGTAGACCACTGCTTGGAAGACCAACAACAATGTCTCCTTCAGAAATACTTGAACCATCAACTAAATTATCTTTCTCTACAACACCAACAATCACACCTGCAACATCGAAATGTCCTTCGTTATACACGCCTGGCATCTCAGCCATCTCGCCGCCAAGAAGTGTCATTTTGTTTTCTTTACAGGCAATTGTCAAACCTTTCACAACATCAACAATCTGCTCCGGCTTTAATTTTGATGCTGCAACATAGTCCATAAAGAACAATGGAATTGCACCTTGAACTAGAATATCATTTACACAGTGATTAACTAAATCTTGTCCAACTGTATCAAATTTTTCTTTTAATGATGCTAATTTTACTTTTGTTCCAACACCATCAGCACTAGAAACTAAAACTGGATTTTTCATTCCCAATTTTCCAATTTCAAATAGACCGCCGAAATTTCCTACTTTTGACAAAACACCAGGAATATTTGTATCCTTTACCATTTTCTTTATTCCAGAAATTGCTTTATCTTGTGCGTCAATATCTACTCCAGCATCTTTGTATGTTGTCATAACAAATATAAAATAAAGGCTCTTAATAAAGATTACGTTTAGAATTCTATAATCTTGCCAACTTTTCCAACATTAATGACTTTTGTTTTACCAACTATTTCTTCAATACCTTCTGCTTCATGAACATGGCTACAAAGCAAAATATCTGGATGAAACTTTTTTATTGCTTTATTTATTCCACTTGAACCAGGGAATAGACCTGTAAACTTTTCCATCTTTGTACCCTCAGGATGAACATGTGTTACCATAATTTTCTTCTTAACATCTTTTAAGCCACCATAGCCTTGTTTTAATAGATCGAAAATCTCATCTTCTGAAAGCTGAAACAGTCCAATATTGGCGCCACCAGCACCGAAAAAACCAACATCTCCTACCTTTACAGAATAGCCATGAAGATTTGTAGCTCCATATAATTCTGCAAGAAAATCAGCTGTTGCAACAGTCTCATGATTGCCAGGAATCAAAAGCACTTTCTTATGTTTCTTTGAGAATTCACCAATAAGATTATCTGTAGAAGAATCTGCCATGGTGATGTCACCGCACAAAACAACTAAATCTACATTCTCTTTTTCTGCCTTCTCAGCTAATTTATGAGCCAATGTTGTATCGCCGTGAAGGTCGCCTGCTGCAAGTATTTTCATAAATAAAATGAATATTGTTTTGTTTTTAAAAGTTATTACATATAAAATACAAAGATTTATAAATAAATAAGGCTAGAATTGAAGTTAATATACTTAATTACTTTTAAAAAAAGATGGTGATACTAGATGGCAAATCAAGAACAATATCAAATACTGCCGCACAAACAAATTCTCGATATAAAAAGAGAACTCCAAAAAATGAAGGCAGGAGGATCCTCGGACATATCAAAAAGCGGACTTGATAAATCTGTAAACAATTTATCAAGTTCAATAGAATCTATGATGGATCTCTTTAAGAATGCATCAGAGGACATTAAACTAGAAAAACACGATGAAAAACT
>CAZYEG010000324.1:0-1781 GCA_964646365.1 uncultured Methanosarcinales archaeon | reverse complement strand
ACCATGACCATGATCGTCCATTGGATCTGCATCCATATTTACAAAATCATAACCGTCAACTACTTTACATCCTGCCCCAAAGCATCCGCCAAGATCAGAATGATTATAATCAACACCTGTATCAATTACAGCAATTGAAATTCCGTGACCTGTTAAGGATTGATTTCCCAATCCAAACATCTGCCAGACATCGTCTGCATCTATTAAAGGAATGGAATCCATCAAATCTGCTTCTACTTTTGTTACTGGAACAACATTTTTTACTCCTTCAATACTTTTTAGTAATTTTACCTGTTCTTCTGAAAGTGACATAGAAAATCCATTAAATACATTTTTGAATTTTTCTTTTACAACTTTTTCTTTATCTGCGACAGCGTTTCCTGTTACACTACCCATTCCAGATTGAAGTTTATCCATTAATTCATTTACAACTTTTTCTTGCTTGGAATCCAACTTTTTAGCATGATTCTTTAATTCGTCGTCAATATCATTTGATGTTGTACTAAATATCTTTTTCCCATACTTCATTGGGTTAAAATTGCTCATTGAAGCAATTTGTTTTTCGTTTTCTACTGCCTCTGCTGCTAGCTTTTTTTGTTTAACAATAAGTGGGTCTTCATTTAATTCTACAATAAATCTTCCAGAAATTGAATTTGCCATTGGATCTTCTGTTGAGGATATAGTCTGCACATCCCCACCAAAACTTGAAAGATATTCTCCTTCAACATCTTACATGGCATAAGCATTAAGTAATTTAAACTCAGGATGCATACCAACAGTTTTTGTTGGAGGATCTGTGATTTTGATATGTTCACCGGTAATGTAGTTGTCTTTGAGTGTCGCAATTGAAACAAAAAGATTGGTTTCATTTCCCTGCTGGGTACAATCTGTGACCATATTATCTATAATTTCTACACATTTATCTACCATGAAATCTTCAAAATTTTCAGCAGCATAATCTAAACCAACGACTAATGATGTAGTATCAATACCAGTCATGTAAATAGAACCTGAAAATGAATCAATTTTAACACCTGTTTCTGCAGGTTGGTAATTTTCTGGAAGGTATATGATATCTGGAGAATCAGAGTATGTTATGAATATGTATTGGCCATCAGACATTTCGGAGGGAAATACCGTCGTAAGACCATATTCATAATTGATTCCAGAAATAACTTTAATAACATCACCTGAATCAGCGTGCCCAGATAGATCAGTCATGACAAACTGATAATCTGATTGCGCCAGAATATCGAACGCTTTTCCTGACATGTCACCGTCGGTGCAACTAATAAGTAGCATTGAGATTAGTAAAATAGGTAATACAATTGTTGATTTCATAATATCTGCCTCCAAAACAGTATACTTTTAATTATACTGATATATAAATCTTGCGATAGAGATTATAAATTATAGGTTAAGAAAAAATTAGATTGTTGTTGGTGTGGCTTCTGTTGTTGTTGTCCATGTTGTAGTTGTTGTTGGTGTAAACCAATATTCAATACCAACACCGTTTTTGAAAGCTCTAGCAATTGTAACTGTATCGTTTGCGTCGTAACCTGCAACAATCAAAGATTTGCCATCATTGTTATTCACTAAGGACATGAATCCATTACCATACATACTCCTGAATGTTTCTCCACAACTTCCATTCATTGGTATTCCCAGAATCTCAGAAACACATGGGTTTACACAAGGACCACCGATTAAGATTCTGTTTCCGTCACATCCTGTGTCGTTTGTAATTGTTGAATAAAGGTTGAGTTCACTATTTCCAACAA
>CAZYEG010000323.1:0-1800 GCA_964646365.1 uncultured Methanosarcinales archaeon | reverse complement strand
ACCATATGAGAGATGATACTCCTCCAACTGTAACAGAATTCAATTCAAACGAAACTTACATCACTTCAAGCAGAACAGTCTATATCAATATTTCTTTAGGCGGCGAATCAGACTCAAACATTACATTCCTAACTGTTGAAGGTACAGCTTTGGAATGGAATGCCCAGACATCCATGTGGGAACAAAACGTAACAGTAGACAATGATGGCATATTTAATATTGTAGTGATGGACATCGCAAACAACACATTCAGAAACGATTCAATATTATACGTTATTGACAATATTGCCCCAACAGTATACAATGTAAACACATCTGATGCAGAGAATATTGTAAACAGTAGGACCAATTACACAATCACTTTCGAAACAAATGATACAATAGACAGCGGCACATCAGGGAACATATCTTCAATAATCATTTGGGGTCATAATATAACATATAATCATTCTTTTGATTATAATTCTTCCAACTCATATTCTGTAAAGAAAAATATGACTTACTTTGGTTATGACAGTTCAACAGATTCATACAAAAATCTGACGATCAGAGTCATTGATTTTGCAGGAAATATTGTCACTTACAATCTTTCTTTACTAATTGACAATACGCCGCCATCAATCATTGGAAGGTATTATTACAATCCTACATATCCATCTGTTTTTGCACACACACCATCATTGCTAGGTGCACCATTGACATCTGTATATTTTACAACAACAGCCATTAGAAACATTACCTGGGAAGTAAATGCAACTGATAACTTTGCACTATCAAATGTCAAAAACGTTACTATGTCGCACAATGATACCAGTACAAAGTACACTATGATTTATTCTGGTTCACAAACTGTATACAATATACTCAACAAGACAACTCCAGAGATAGGTATGAATGCAGAAACGTATAATATTACAGCTGAGATGTGGGACAAGGCTGAGAATTATAATTCTACATCATTTAAAATTAGAGTCATGGATACACAGCCAAATTTTGTATTTATTAATGTCTCACCAAACCCAGCGCAAGTAAGCAGTTATAGATATACGCCAACAAATATTTCTGTTAATATCACATCAGATTCAGGTCTCTCAACAAATGATAATGAGGCACTTACAATAAACATCACCCTTCCAAATTCTTCAATAGTAGTGATGAACTTTAACCGTTCAAACTTTACAATTACAACCCAGGGAAGCTATGATGTAAACTATCTTGAATTCGAATATGCACCGCCTATAGAAGGCTATTATGATCTTTATTTCATAGCACAAAATACATTGGATCTTACATCTGATGCAGAAGCAAATTTTACAGCAATTGGAACCAGCCAAATAAACGTCACAATTGCACCAATTACGCCTCCTGCATTATCCCTTGCTGGAATTACTACAGATAACAACGTAACAAGCAAAATAAACGTGTCCATACAAAATATTGGAGACGTTAACATGTATAATTTGACTGTTGCAGCAACTGGAATATCAGGGGCGACTAATTCTGTTGGTGATGATCCTGTTAATCTGGCAGATACAATACTGCCATCAGAGTTTTATTCCACACTATCTAGTCCATATTCAGTAAATGTAACATTCTCTTATTTGGCAGAAATTGGATCGAAGAAAGTATATCTTATAGTCAGCTGGACAAATCCAGACTCAACAAGAGACAGTGATACAAAAATCATTGATTTTTCAATCTCACAAAACCCGGCCCTTAGAATAACAGAAGATACAATAACAGATTCACTAGTTTATGTCAATGAAAATAAGCAAATTGCTAGTCTTGACGTAGTGGCTT
>CAZYEG010000322.1:0-1808 GCA_964646365.1 uncultured Methanosarcinales archaeon | reverse complement strand
AACTTTAAGATCTAATGGGAAAGTTTTTTCTTTATCTTCTAAATCAATTTTTATATCCTCTTCAATCCTATTGAATATAATCTTTGGTTTGTTAGTCTTGTGATTAATAAGCTTGAAATCAATATGTTCCCATGATGCTTGCTCTAAATTTAAGTGCTGATTTAATTGAGCTGATAACTCTGGTAAAATTGGTGAGAGGAGGATGCTAAGATTCTTTACGATATTTACACAAAAGCCAAGTATTTCTTGAACTTTATCTCTATCATATTTGATAAGTTTCCAAGGTTCAGTATCTTGAAAATATCTATTGCCTATTGCTGAAATGTGTAAAATATTTTTGACGGCGCTCTTAAAGTTAGCATCACTGTAATCATCTTTGACCTTTTCTACTAATTCGAATATATCTTTTTCTAAATCTTTTTGGTCATCAATAGTTGTAATCTCTCCATCATAATTCTTGTCAAGGAAAGACAAAACACGATAAGTAAAATTACCAATATTTGCTACCAATTCATTATTGATTGAATCCTGAAAATCTTTTATGTCTAAATCTATGTCTGACATTTTCTTTGAAAGATTTTTTGCATAGTAATACCTAAGATATTCTGGCTCGAAGAGTTTTAGCGCCTCTTTTGCGGTAAAGAATGTGCCTCTAGACTTTGACATCTTCTCTCCATTAATTGTTAAAAATCCGTGAACTATGATGTTATTTGGGACGTTAAATCCTGACTCCATAAGCATAGCTGGCCAAAACAAGAAATGAAAATATATTATGTCTTTTCCAATAAAATGTATGATTTCAGATTCTTTGTTTTTCCAGTAGTCTTTTTCTGTATTCAAATTATTTTGGTTACAATAATTCTCTGTGGATGCGATGTAACCAACTGGCGCGTCAAGCCAGACGTAATAATACTTGTCAGCTTCTCCTGGAATCTTAAAACCGAAATATGGTCCATCCCTAGAGATATCCCAATCTTGAAGACCTTCCTTTATCCAATTCCTAACATAATTGACAATTTCTGGTTGAAGATTCTTGTTCTCTGTTAAATATTTATCAAGTTTATCTGATAATTCGCTGAGTTTGAAAAAGTAGTGTTCTGATGATTTTCTGATTGGTTTTTCACCTGATACTGTTGAATATGGGTTGACTAAATCTATTGGCTTATATGTTGCGTTACATTTCTCGCAAACGTCACCGTATTGATCTAAAGCTCCGCATTTTGGGCATTCTCCCTTAACGTATCTGTCTGGCAAAAATCGTTTTTCTTTCTCGTCATAGAAATTCTCAACGTCTTTTGTATAAATTAGATCTTTATCTTTTAATGCATTAAAAATTTTGTCTGCATAGTGCTTGTTCTCTTCTGAATTTGTTGAATAGTATGAATCAAAATTTATATGGAACGATTTCAAATCTTCAAGATGTTCTTTGTGAACTTTCTTGATTAATTCTTCTGGTTTAATCTTTAATTGTGATGCTTTTATCTCTATAGGTGTACCGTGTGTGTCATCTGCGCAGCAATATATTGCGTCTTTTCCTATGAGTTTTAGAAATCTTACAAATATATCTGTCTGGATGTACTCTACAAGGTGTCCAATGTGAATCTGGCCGTTTGCGTATGGAAGAGCCGATGTCACTACTATTTTCTTTGTCATGATTTAAGAAAATGAGGTTTTATTATTTAAATCTAATTATTCTATCGGTGCTTTAAACCGTGATAAAGGATTCTCAAGTGCAATAATTAGGGTCTGAGAAGTATTAGTTTTCGATTGACTCTTTACGATATATCTGGGACAATACAACGTCCTTC
>CAZYEG010000321.1:0-1824 GCA_964646365.1 uncultured Methanosarcinales archaeon | reverse complement strand
TTTGTATAAACAGTTCCGTTTAAGTTCCAACTCATGTTTTTGAAATTAATTTCTGTAAATGTTACATATAATTCATATTCTCCTGATTTTGGAACTGTATAATTCCATTGAAAATAATCTGTTGGATTACTACCTGTATTATATTGAAAATTATATCCGATACTTTCTGTATTAGTCCAAAGACTCCATGTTCCTGATGATGATACATGAGCTGTTGCATCGTTATCATAAATTGCAGATTTTGGATAATCACCATCAAATCGGAAGTACGAAACAAGTCCAGTAGTATCCACATAACTCAATGCATCTCGATAATCACTATCAGCTATTGACGATGTAATGTTCCAATATGTTAATGTTGAATTGTAAGAAACGAAAGATGAAAACTCACCAGAGTTAGCATACTTCCCAACATAATTTGAATTATTTACTGAAGCGTTATACAAATTAAGGACTTCAGCTGCACTTAATGCTCTGTCAAAAACTTGTAATTGGTCGATTGAAGCATCAAGGAATCTATCGGCTGCATGTTGATCATTACCGATATTAACATTCCCACCACTTAAATCTGAGAGTTGTGAAACTATAGTTCCTGTTGCTGCTTTTTGCCCATCACCAACCTCAACTCCATTATCATAAATTTCAACTTTATCTTCATCTGTACTTTTGGAACCATCATATACTACAACTACATGAACCCACTCTCCAATTTCTGTAAATAAAGATTTGCCAGAATATACCGCTTGAGTATTAATAGTAATATATATGTCATTACTATTACCCCCTGAGCCATCTGATTGGATAGTAAATCGGTTTGTACCGTCTAAATATTTTTGAAATATTCCAGCATAACTAGAATGAGAATTCTTTTTTATCCAAAAGCTTACAGTTAATTCTGTCGTAGAATCAATATCTTCAATATCACCAACAGAGATATAATCATCTGTTCCATCAAACATAAAAGCCCCATTTCCATCATAACCACCTGTTGAATTATAAATAGGACCATAAGCAGCACCATAATTATCAAACAAAGATTTATCTAAAATATAATTTCCTTCAAACCTATTAAAGTCATAAAACAATACCGGCGTATTTAATCTGTATCCATGTGAAGAACTTTCAGTTCTATTATAAAATGTCAAATTGTTTGCACTTTTATTTCCATCACCATTAGCAACGACATAGTCAACATAGAAAACAATATTCTCAGTATTATTTACATTATTAGCAGAATCATTACAATAGAACTGCGCAGTATAAGCTCCATTACTAATTGAAGAATTTGTATAATTAGCAACACTTCCACTAACAGTCATAGAATGATTAGTAACCCATTATCGTCTGTATCATAAGCATCAAATTCAGCTTCAACTCCGCCAGTAACCCAATTCAAAACAACATCATCAACAGAGTCAACTTCAATAGGCAATTCAGCAAAAGCAACTATATTTGTATAATGCAATTCATCAGGCCCATTAATTACAACTTCTTTTTTAGTTCCATTCACACTTTCTTCAGCATAAGGAGCCTCTGTCTCATACTCAACAATAATTTCATCTTCTGCAGAAATTTCCTCATTAACAGAAACAGTCTTATTTTCTGATGTAGCCGCTGCGGCACTTCTTCTTCCCACAGGTTGCACAATATCACTAATAACACCTGTTGCATTTTCAATCTTCTTAATATTAACATTCTGAGCCAAAGTAGGAATAACAACATTAACTCCACTCCTATTACTCTTAACTTTGACTTTCTTAGTCCACTTAACAGGTTCACCTAACCTTATCAAGCTTCTATTAACACTTTCAATATCTTCTTCTT
>CAZYEG010000320.1:0-1853 GCA_964646365.1 uncultured Methanosarcinales archaeon | reverse complement strand
CCATCAAGTTCCATAGAACAATCTAACCTTGCAAAAGAAAGACTTGATAAATTACACATTATATTGAGAAAAATAAAATTAGTGGTTAAATCATTATCCAACAGATTAGGAGGGTTAGAGTAAGAAGTAGCATTTATTTTTCAAACACAGCAACCATTCCAAAATCAATTCTTTTTCTAAACAACCTTTCGGCAACATTCTCTAAAGCATGTGAAGATACAGAAATAAATATTCCTCCTGCAGGAACTGTCCTATATATTGCATAAGCTAGTCTCTCTAGATAATCTAAAGAACCTATAACATCATGAGTAATGTGGCTGGTGAGTATATTCCCCTTTATATTGGATTTATTTAAGAAACTTAATCCATCCATCTTAAAATATTCCAATTTACCTTTTTTTGCTTTTTCTTCAAAGTATTCACGCGATTCAGAACTACTTGTAGCTGTTGGGTGATGAAATGGATCTACAAAAAATACTTTTTTTGGAGCATATCTTCTTAATATCTGGTATTGTTTTTGAAATTCTTTTTCATCTATTCTTCCAGAACTATGAGCCTCAAATAGTTTTTCTAGTTCTTCTCCGGATAAAGCCTCAATTAGATCACCATAATTATAATATGCATATTCTCCACTACCCAAATCAATTAAATTCTTTCCAGCTAATTTACCTACAAAATACCCTTTATTCTTTTTAATAATTTCCTTTAAGAAACGAAATGCACTATCCCTGTATGCCCCAAATTTACTTTTGGATTTAGTAATTATTTTTGAATCAATCTCTTTCTCCCTTGCTTCTAACTGCCCCAACATACTAACTAAACTTCTAATTCCAGGACTTCTATTATTGCCAATTGCTTCAAGAATGACTTTTTCAACTTGTTCCCATTTAGGAAATGGTTCCTCTAGAAGTTTATGTAATTGTCCACCTCTTGAAAGAAGATTTATTAACCTACTCTGAATAACTCTTAAATGTTCCATATAAGAATTAAAATATTGTATATATCTAGCTCTATCTCTAGATGGCAAATCCTGATTTATTTCTGCTTCTTCCAAAGCTAATAATCTTCCTAATCTTTTAATCCATACATTTAATCTTCTTTCTATTCTTTCAGAATATCTAGCTATTCTTTTAGCATGTTCTTTGTAATGGTCAATTAAAGCTGCTTGTTTCCACTTTCCACCATGAACCACAGCTTCTCTAATATGTTCTACATCTTCTCTTAAAGATTGTAATTGTTTATATTCTCTTTCAGAAAAACTTAATTCTTTTTTTGTATATCTTTCAATCTTCTCAATAAGTTTATTTAATCTCATCAATAGTTTAATAAATCAATTAATATATAAATAATTCTATTATCGCCCCGATTTTTGATTCTGTGTTTGAGTGTGCCCCTTAATTACTCGCTCTTGAAAGCTCTCCAAGCTAGATTGAACTGAACAGACCCCTGATATATAGTCTCCCTACGGTCGAATTGATTAAAATGGAATTTTTACTCTGCGGACGCAGTTTTCCCACACTCCGTATGGGAAAAGAATGTAACAAGTTTTAAGAGGAAAATTGGGTCGCTATCGCTAAATCGCCAAGCGATTTCCCCAATTTTGCCCAAATCCCAAATTTTCAGCTCGAGTCTCAGGTTTGCCGAGCCTCGAGGAAAATTTGTGACTTCTCTTAAAACTGGTGTTAAATACAATAAAATTCTTACTTTTTAGACGAGAACGGGGGTTTCCTAAATTATAAAAGGGGGCGTTTTTTAAACGATGAAAAGGTTGAGGCAAATCGAAACTTTATTATAGATATTATCTTAATTATATCTAAGAGGTGTTAATAATGGCTGCTAAAAATGTTTTAATA
>CAZYEG010000319.1:0-1858 GCA_964646365.1 uncultured Methanosarcinales archaeon | reverse complement strand
CCATAATTAACACTTATTGTTATTAAGCCAGCATATCAAAGAAACTATCGACAATATTTGATAGCCATGATTCCTTTTATTGTTCAAATGCTCTTTAATGATGTTATCAATCTGCTGATAGTTAAGAAAATAGTGATCTCTTTTTCCAAGGTGAATCATATCAAACATAAATTCTTTTAACTCGCCTCGAAACATTTGATCAACCGGTACAGCAAAACCATGCTTGGCTCTTTTGAATATAGTTTTCGGCAGGTATATCTTTGCAGCTTCTCTAACAATAATTTTTGATCTTTTAAGGGTAAATTTGAGATTTTCAGGTATCGTTGCACTGAATTCAACAAGGTTATGGTCAAGAAATGGAACCCTTGCTTCAAGCGAATGAGCCATTGTCATTCGGTCAACTTTTGTTAACATTTGATCATGTAACCATGTATTTATATCAATTGCATATCGTTTTGTGAAATACCCCTTTTCTGTTTTCATCCTATCCAAATAGATATTATCAGATTTTCCAGAATTTGGAAAATAATCATTAGCAAATAATTTCTGCCTTTCCAAAGAATTAAACATTTGAAAATGCCTGACAAATCGTAAATCCTCATCAATGTCAATTAATGACATTTTCTTGATTGCTCTTTCAATTTTACTTCTTTGTTGCGAATCAATTGACACGAAAGACTTTAATAATTGCAGCGAAAAGTCTATTGAATGCTTTAGTAGCGAAGGTTTATTCTTAATTATTTTTGCCAATAATTCTGATCTATATCTACCATAACCTGCAAAGATCTCATCTGCTCCCTCTCCGGATAATACGGCATCGGCATATTGTTTAGCGCCCCGAGCTAAATAATATGTTGGTATCATTGTGTGATGAGAGAATGGCTCATCAAATCCGTTGATTATTTTTTCTATGTCGTTTTCAAACGTATCCGGCATTTCAAATTCAATGTGATTTGTATGATATTTCTCAGCAACCTGTCTGGCATAGCCCAACTCATCGTAATAACCAGAACCAGGCCGCATACTGAAGGTTTTTAAATCAGTTATACCATTAGTTACAGCAAGTGCTGTGATCAGGCTTGAGTCAATACCTCCACTCAGGAAACAGCCGAAAGGAGCATCACTAAAACTTTGTAACTGAACAGCCTTTTTTAAAAGTTCTATGAACTCCTCAACAAAATCTTCTATATCTTTTGAATTGTCCGGTTGAAAATTCAGTCTCCAGTATTTTTTATTTGCAATATTATCATCGCTATAAATTAATAATTCGCCAGGTAATAATTTATATACATCTTTATATATGGTTAATGGTGCAGGAACAGATCTATAAGCCAAAAAAGCATCAACAGATTCGGGTTGAATCTCAAGTTTAATATTATAATTGGTTTTAAATGAAAATAGTTCTGACGTAAAGTAAAGGATATTGTTTTGATATGTATAATATAATGGCTTAATTCCCAATCTATCCCTTATTAATATTAATTTTTTTGAATTATTATCCCATATCGCAATAGCAAACATTCCATTTAATAATTCAACAAAGGGAATACCATATTTTTCATAAAGATAAACTATAACTTCAGTGTCGGTTTGACTTCTAAATGTATATCCTTCCTTTATTAAATCATTTCTGAGCTCCTTGAAATTATAAATTTCACCATTAAATACAACACTTATTGTTCTATCTGAATTATAAAATGGTTGAGAGCCTGTTTTCAAGTCAATAATCAGGACGCGAGTGCCTGTTTTAAAGCCGAAAAACGATCACCACCAACCTGTGCTCTTTACTGTGTGAGACCCCAGCTGCAAGACTTGAACATGGAAGTTTCTGCTGGCAGTTATCAAGCCCAATCAGTCC
>CAZYEG010000318.1:0-1880 GCA_964646365.1 uncultured Methanosarcinales archaeon | reverse complement strand
ATACATTCTTTACAGGCGAATCTAAGAGATAGTTCATTATATCAATATCATGTACAGAAAGATCAACTATTACTCCAACATCTTGTATTCTTGGTGGGAATGGTCCAAGTCTTCTTGCTTCAATCTTGATGATTTTACCAATCTCTTCTATATGTTTTTTAAGCTCAATTATTGCAGGGTTAAATCTTTCAATATGTCCAATCATAAGTTTTGCGTCACCCTTTGCAGCAATGATTTCTTTTGCATCTTCAATAGTTCCTGCAATTGGTTTTTCAATAAGAACATTAATTCCAGCTTTTAGACATTTTATCGCGATCTCTTTGTGAGTTATAGTTGGTGTTGCAATTGTTACAACATCAGGCTTTGCAGTAATCAGAGTATCACAATCAGAAAATCCTTTTGTGCTGTATTTTTCAGCAAACTTGTCTACCGTCTCTTTATTTGAATCGCAGATGCCGATTAGTTCAACACTTTCCATGTCTGCATAAATTCTAGCATGGTTTTTACCCATTGCACCAAGCCCGATTACAGCTGCTTTAATCATAAAACAAAGAAATGAAGTAGTCATATAAAAAGATAGTGGAAACCGGATGTTTTACGACGATAAAAAGGAATATTTATATAAATAACAATATTCTTTATTGATTATGGCAAAACCAATCGAACCAACACCAACATTATATGGTAAGGATGCTCAAAGATTTCTTAAGCAGATGAGAAAAGAAGAAGAAAATCCAGATCCAAAAAGGTTAAAACGAATTAGAGAAGCTCTTGAGTTTGACTTTGATTCTCTAGAACGTCATAATACATAACATTCTTTTTTAAAATTCTAAAACCTTGTTTCTTGTAAAATTGCACAGAATCATCTTTTGCATCAACTGTTAGAAACCTACAACCAGATGCGTTGTTAAAAATTAGACTTGCTTTGTCAATTGCAAAATTTATTAATAATGAACCAAGTCCTTTCTTTTTATATTTTTCTGAAACACATAAACGTCCAATTTTTAGTGCCGGGAGACTCTTGTAGAGAATTCCCTGATCTCTAAATTTGTTATGTAGTTTTTCTACAAGGTTAATTCTATCATTAAGTAATGTAATATATGTTAAAATTTCATGGTTTTCACTAAACCACAAGTAAGTTACAGAGAGTAGTTTTTTCTGATTATCAAGTGCATCTTCTAAAAGAAACTTTTTTAATTCCAGGTTATTTGTAGAAAAATTACAAATTTTATGTTTTTTATTTATTCTTTGAAAATATTTTATTTTAAACATATCCTTGTTTATACAATATTTTTAATATGTATTTCTGATAAAAAATCGGAATATTTCCGACGATAATTTAAAAACTTATTCTTTTCTTGTAACACATAATGGATTCTTAATTTTTTTAAGTAATTCTTTCTTTTGTTTGAAATGATTCATTACTCTAACTTCAGGATATCTTCCAGAATCCTTTACTAATCCCTGATTTGGACATGTCATCCAATATCCACAAAACTGTACGGCCCCATTATGGATATACGCACACTTTCCATTCTCTCTTCTAGATGTACCTCCGAGGCCATTAGAATACTTTTTGATTAGTTCTGCAAAAGGAATTTTATGGTCTCCATGAAGAAGTTTCCAGTTTTTTATTGCATTTCCTGTAGGTGTTATATTTGACACGTAATGTGCAGCCCTATCTCCAATTAAATTATGAATATTTTCTATTTCATTTATTCCTTTTTTGGGGTTATAGTTAATTGATGAAACATTTGTATTAACAGCCAATGGAGCTACTTTGTATCCATTAACTATACTTGAATACTGCTCAGAGAGAGATAATAATGATTTTAAATTTTGGATGACCCTTTTTAGATTGTTTTCTGACTTAGTAAGCA
>CAZYEG010000317.1:0-1885 GCA_964646365.1 uncultured Methanosarcinales archaeon | reverse complement strand
TATGAGGATAATGCTGGTCATGGATTCGACTTCAGAGACTTTGGATTTAACGGTGGAGGAGGATTTGATTTCGACATTGACGATATATTTAATTCTTTTTTCGGAGGAGGAGGAAGTTTCGGTGGTAGCAGAAGAGGCAGAGCAAATCGTTCAATTAGGGGATCAGATCTCCAATATAACATGGAAATTGATCTTGAAGATGCTGCATTTGGTGCCGAAAAAGAGATAACAATTCCAAGGACAGCAACATGTGATAAATGTGATGGCAAAGGAGCAGAATCAGACTCTGACATTGAAACTTGTTCAAATTGCAATGGAAGCGGCACACAAAAACAAGCAAGAAGAACTCCATTTGGTGTATTTCAAACACAAACAACATGTAATGTCTGTAATGGCTCAGGAAAAAATATCATAAAAAAATGTTCAAAGTGTAACGGTCATGGTTACATTAGTGAAAATACAAAATTAAAAGTCACAATCCCAAAAGGCGCAAGAGAAGGTACCAATTTACGTCTTAGCGGCAAAGGAGATGCTGGTAAAAATAACGGACCATCTGGAGACTTATACATCGTACTCCACTTTAAAGAGCATGAACAATTCGAAAGACATGCTGATGACATATTCTCAACAATACCTATCAAATTCACAACTGCAGCTCTTGGTGGCGAAATTAAAATTCCTACACTTCAAGGCAAAGCAGATCTAAAAATACCGCATGGAACACAGTCAGAAACCGTTTTTAGATTAAGAGGAAAAGGAATTCCTCATCTGCGTGGATTTGGCAGCGGTGACCAACTAGTAAAGGTTACTATAGAAGTACCTGAAAAACTTAGCAAAAAACAAAAAGAACTTCTAAAAGAATTTGACAAAGGTTATAAGAAAAAAAAAATATTTTCATAAAACTAAATTGTTTTTTACTATATAATTTGCAACAGATTTTGGTACGTGCTTCTTCCAGTCGCCATTCTCTCTAATAAGCTTCCTGACCCGCGTTCCACTTTCTCCTTCCCACCTTGGAAGTTTAACCAGCTTATACCCTGCCTCAGAGAATAAATCCTGATTCTTACCGTCTCCACTAATCAACACATCAAATTCACCAACTATCTGCTCGACATAAGAAATCCATCTAACAGCATCATTGATATCTGGTATCCTAACAATAGTAACACCGCTTATCCCTTCTGCTTCAAACACAGACCGTATCATTCTTTCACGATCATCAACAGAAAACGGATTATGCTCTACACCTTTCTCCTGTGCACTTCCTATCCCAACAACCAATTCATCAACATTTTCAAAAGCATGCTTGATTGCCCATAAATGTCCATTATGAAACGGTTGAAACCTACCAATATAAAGACCTTTGACCATACTGCGAATTAAGCACACTATAGATATAAATTTTCCTAAAAAATATAAAGGGAAAATCAAATCTACCTATTAATGACAAAAGTTATGGCATTTGGGACATTTGATATCATCCATCCTGGACATATTTATTACCTTAAAAAAGCCAAGAAAGAAGGAGATGTATTAATAGTTGTTATCGCTAGAGACCTCAATGTAAAAAAAATTAAAGGATCTTTCCCATCATATAATGAAGAGCAAAGGTTTAATAAGATTAAAAAGCTAGATATTACTAAAAACATCATTTATGGAGACTTAAATGACTGGTTTAAAGTCATCAGAGATATAAAGCCTGATGTTGTATGTCTCGGATATGACCAAGATTCAGCAGGTCTAGCAAAAGAATTCCCTGACATAAAAATTGTAAGAATCAAGCCATACAAGGAACACATGTACAAATCATCAAAATTAAAATGACTATATATATAATAAAAGACGGATGTTTTATCTGCGGCGGAGAATTGAAAGGGAATAAAGA
>CAZYEG010000316.1:0-1898 GCA_964646365.1 uncultured Methanosarcinales archaeon | reverse complement strand
TTCTTTACTTATAATTGCAGCAGAATTATATTTGTCCCAAACTGTTCCTATAACTACAAGCTGGCTCTCTTTAATTTTATTTTTTATTTTATTTAAAGATTTTTCAATTACAGTATTTTCTAGGGATTCAATATAATCAAAATCATAACTTGTTAGATGTAACTCAGGAAAAACACATAAGTCAAATTTTTGATTATCAATTATGTTGAGAACTATATTTAAATTTTTTGCTATATCTTGAGTAGTTTCAATTTGACATACAATTACATTCATAGATTGTATGCCTTTAAAAACAACTCAATATTTATTAACATCCATATTTTCATAGCAAAACCATGATTTTTAGTTAACTGGTCACTATTAAGCCATTTTTCAATGGCTTCAATGTTGTATATCTTTCTTTCTTTAGCCTCTTTGCTAGATAATATTTCCTTTGCATAGTCATTAAAATGGCCGCCGAACCAATTATTTAAAGGAACAGGAAAGCCCATTTTCTTTCTATAGAGTACTTCATGAGGCAATGTATTTTCAAAAGATTTTTTTAAAATGTATTTTGGTGTATCAAAAATTTCTGATATTTTGTCGCTCATTAATGTTTTAGATTCTTCTTTTGACTTTTCATTTTTCCATTTGAACTTATATTTTGATGGAATTGTAAAAGCAAATTCGACTAATCTGTGATCTACAAAGGGCACTCTTGCCTCCACCGATGCAGCCATAGTTGTCATATCAACCCGATGAAGTAGGCCAACTAAATGTATTTTTTCAAATGTATAGAGAAGTTTATTAGAGTAACTCTCATGACTCAATTCATCGAAATAAGTCATAAATTTTTTAATTAGTTTTGTTTCAATACTTTCTAAATCTATCGAGTCGTTTAAAAGTGAGCGCTTATCTTCAAAAGATGAATAGCTATATGTATTAACAAAGTGTTCAACATCACTATTGAAAGTCTCTACACCATATTTCTTAATAAAATTAATACTCAACTCCCTTTTTTCTTCGTTCGTCAAATCTAAATTATCAATATTTTGCATTCTCTCAAAATCATAAGGTGATCTAAATATTCTTCCATATCCACCAAATATTTCATCAGCGCCTTCTCCTGAAAGAACAACTGTTATATACTTCTTTAACTCTTTTGACATCAGATAAAGCGGAACTTCATTTGGAACAGACAAAGGCGCATCTTTAAACGCAATAAGACTTTGCATAGTTGAAATGTAGTCTTCACCCGAAAGAATTATCTCCTTATGATTTGTATTGTATTGACTTGCAACCAAATTTGCATAGTAAAACTCATTAAAGCCTTCTTCATTAAATCCTATTGTAAAAGTTTTTATCTGGTCACTAGAGTTCTTTGCCATAAGCGCAGTAATTATGCTACTGTCAACCCCACCTGAAAGAAAAGCTCCAAAAGGAACATCCGATATCATTCTATATTTGACAGCTGACTCTATAAGTTCTTTTGTTTTGTTAATATAGTATTCTTCACCTTTATCATTTTCTTGCTCTTTAAACTTGTCTAGTACATTCCAATACTCTATAAACTCTACTTGAGTATCTTTGATCCTTATGTAATGAGCTGGTGCTAGAGAGTTTATTCCTTCAAAAAATGTATCGTTCAGAATTGGATATCTAAATGACAAATATGACGATATAGCATCTTTATTGATTTTTTTTTCTTTTTCATCTAATAACAATATAGACTTTACTTCAGAAGAAAAGATAAATTTATCAGCATCTTTTGTATAATAAAGAGGCTTAATTCCTAATCTATCTCTTACTATATAAAATTCATTTTTATTATTATCATAAATTGAAAAAGCAAACATTCCTATAAATTGCTGAATACAGTCAATTCCATATTCAATAAAAGATTTCAGTAAAACCTCTGT
>CAZYEG010000315.1:0-1900 GCA_964646365.1 uncultured Methanosarcinales archaeon | reverse complement strand
TTTATATAATTATCTTGATCATCAGTCATAAAGAGAACATTGTTAGCTTCCATTTTTTCTTGTGTGTTTCCCCACTGAAGAGATGAATACTTTGTCTGTGGGTCCAAACCGGAGACATAGGTAACAAAATAAACCGGGGACATAGGTAACAGAAAATAAATAGTGAGAAATGAGAGAATTTGAAAAGAAAGAAAACCGAAGAGAAAGGTAACAAATTATAATGGGAATAACTTCAAAAAGGAGGAAGTTATGCCCTGGAAAGAAAGGTCAAAAATGAGTGAGAAAGTAAAATTCATAGATGAATTATTCAAAGGCGAGAGAATGACAGATGCCTGTAAAAAGTATGGAATATCAAGGAAGACAGGATATAAGGTACTGAGAAGATTTATAGAATATGGAGAGGAAGCATTTATAGATAATTCAAGAAGACCAATAAGAAGTCCAAATAAAACACCAGAAGCAATAGTGGATTATATAGTAGAGTTTCGAAATAAACATCCGACTTGGGGACCGAAGAAGATAAAAGCAGAAATGGAAAAAAGAGAACAAGGCATAAAGGTACCAGCATCTAGCACAATAGGTGAGATATTGTCGAAGAGAGAGCTGGTGAAAAGACGAAAGAGAAAGAGGCGTGCTTGGCCAACGAGAGGAGTATTAACAGAGAGTAAAAGCCCTAATGAAATATGGAGTGCAGACTATAAAGGACAGTTTAGATTAAGAAATAATAAATATTGTTATCCACTGACAATAAGTGATAACTATAGTCGTTATATATTGAGATGTGAAGCACAGGAGAGTACAGAAGGACTGCCAGCAAAAGCAGTATTTGCAGAAACATTTAAGAAATATGGAATACCGAAAAAAATCCGAGTTGACAATGGAACACCATTTTCATCGATAGGACTTTTGGGGTTAAGTATGCTGTCGGTGTGGTGGAAAAGATTAGGAATTGAAGTAGAGAGGATAGAGCCAGGACATCCTGAACAGAATGGAAGACATGAGAGGATGCATTTAACATTGAAGCAGGAAGCCTGTCGACCATCATCATCAAACATATTATTACAGCAAGAGAGATTTGATAAATTTGTAGAAGAATATAATAAAAAAAGGCCACATGAAGCATTAGGAATGAAATACCCTGAAGAAATATATGAGAAATCAAAAAAAAGAATGCCAAAGGAATTAAGTAGGTTAAGATATCCATTGGATGATTATGAAAGAAAAGTACAAAATAATGGGAGGTGTAATTTTAAAGGAACTTGTTATTATATATCAAAATCCTTAGCAAATGAGTATATAGGGTTAAGAGAAATAGAACCAGAAAAGTATGTTGTACATTTTATGGAAATGGAGTTAGGAATATTAAACAAAAGGTGTAAAGAATTTATAGACTGTAAAAAAATTTGACCCCTTAAGGGGTCATTGATAAGCTAATAATAAAACATTCAGGTAAAAAAGTGTTACCTATGTCTCCGGTCTAAAATGTTACCTATGTCCCAGGTTACACAACCATAGTTATCCCATACCAGCATTAAACTACCGCTAGCTCCACCTCCAAATCCAACTGTAGTACCAACTCCTATACCTTTTGTATATGACTTGTTAACATGATTAATTTCATGTGTTCTGCCGCTTCTTACTTCATTATATTCATTTACTTTTGATGATTTATCAGAGTTATTATCAGAAAAGGAATCTTTTATACCATAATATGCATCTTCTGCATGAGAGCCTATATATACTAAAAGAATGATTCCTATAGCTACAATACCAGAATTTCCTTCATTACTAAAATCCCCTTCCTCATCTTCTTCACAAGGGTTACCTTCAATATCTACGCATAAACCAATATCTTCACCTGTGTGTCCAGTTGGATCGTTAAAATTAATAGGGTTATTTG
>CAZYEG010000314.1:0-1907 GCA_964646365.1 uncultured Methanosarcinales archaeon | reverse complement strand
ATTTTCAGCTATTTTCTCTTTTTTAATGATCTTAAACATAATCTCCCCCGATTAAAAATGTCTGGACGTAATATATAAATCTTTAGGTCGGAATCACTATACTCTTTTGAATTTCTTCTCAAGTTCGTTATAATTTAATCTTATGATTGTAGGTCTTCCATGTGGGCATGTATATGGCTTTTCACACTGAAATATCTCACTTACAAGATTCTCCATCTCAAATATGGACATATTATCTCCAGCCTTAACTGATTTTCTGCAACTGTGACGAATAATTTTTTCTTCTACATATTCTTCAGCATGATTTTTGTCTCTTGTTATTGAATCAACAAGATCTTCTACAAAGCTACCATCTGCAACACTTCCAAAAATGACAGGTACAGATTTAATTATAAAATCATTTTCTCCAAATTCTTCTATCTTGATACCATTTGATTCAAACTTATCCAGAAACTTAAGCAGGACTGCTTTTTGTTTTGGCGAAAGTGTAATAATCTTGCTTTGAAGCAGATTCTGTGATTTTATACTGCCATTCCTCTTCTGTCTAAGAAACATCTCATAATTTACTCTTTCCTCTGCAGCATGTTGATCTATTATCATTAACCCTTCTTTATCTTCGGCAATAATATATTCCTTATTGATTTGACCAAGGATTTTCTGTTCTATCTTTTTTTCTTCTGCACCACTTAGTAGGCTTTGTGTGTCATAATCAACACCATATCTTTGTTTTGTATATGGCTTTTTTTCTTCAGAGACTTCATAGTTCAATTTCTTATTAAATTCATTTCTCTCCAGATTTGGAGAGAGATCTTCTTTAGATAAGGATTTAGAGATGGAATCTGTGATAAAATTTGTAAGTTTTTTCTCATTGTTGATTTTTATTTCAATCTTTGCAGGGTGTACATTGACATCAATGTCAGTCGATTTAATTTCTATGTTCAAAATAAATATAGGATGTCGTTTTGTAAAGAGCATGGAATGATACGCAGAATAGATAGCATCTGTAATTACTTTGGACTTAACCAGCCTTTTGTTTACAAATATTATCTGATAACCTTTATCAGATTTTGTTACTTGGGGTGGGCTTACGTAGCCATTAATTCTCAAATCCTCATTTTTGGATTCAACCTTAATTAATTTTCTTGTAAGGTCCCTTGAATAAATATAACTTATATTCTGTAAATTATCTTTTGTGCTAGGGGAATCAATAAGTTCTTTCCCATCATTGATTAGTCTAAAATGAATTTCAGGATAAGCAAGTGAATATTTACTAACAACATCCACAATTATATACAGTTCATTCTCTATACTTCGCAAAAATTTCTTTCTTGCAGGTGTATTGTAGAATAAGTCTTTAACGGTCACTGTTGTGCCAACATTGGCAGTCACTTCTACCACGTTTTTATCGCTGTCTATTAAATAAGCATGATTCTGATCTATTCTTCTTGACACAATCTCAAGATGGCTTACTGCTGCAATACTTGCAAGAGCTTCTCCTCTAAATCCTAAAGAGTGAATATTAAATAAGTCTTGTACAGAATTAATCTTACTTGTTGCATGTCTTTCAAGGCAAATAGAAACATCTTCTTTTCCCATGCCCACTCCATCATCCTGGACTGATATTAGAGAGATTCCTCCCTCATTGAGTTTAATAAATACCTTTTTGGATTTTGCATCAATAGAATTCTCAATAAGCTCCTTTACAATCGATACAGGTCTTTCAACAACTTCTCCTGCAGCAATCTTGCCGGCAATGCTATCATCAAGTATCTTTATGTTTCCCATCATTCCCCCAAGAGAGAAAAGAATGAAAGTAAATTTAAAAAATTAACTATAGTCCCGCCATTTGTGTTTACACTTAGTGCACTGAAGAAATTTAGTTTCTGGTTCGTCAGAAGCTCTCGTTT
>CAZYEG010000313.1:0-1920 GCA_964646365.1 uncultured Methanosarcinales archaeon | reverse complement strand
CGATTGATGCCATAATGGTTAGAATAAGTTCACTCTTTGGATCTAATGTCCATAGATTCTCTTTTTCAAAGAAGACTTCAATTCCTTTTGCTTTTAGTTTACGAACATAAGATATGGTGTCTAATGTGTTCCTTGCAAACCTGGAAATAGACTTTGTAATAATTAGATCAATTTTTCCTAATAAGGCTTCTTTAATCATTCGGTTGAAGTCTGTTCTTCTTTTTGTGCTTGTTCCTGATATTCCTTCATCTGCATAAACTTTTGTATATTCCCAATTTGGTCTTTCCTTTATGTATTTCTCATAGAAGTTTAATTGTGCTTCATAACTTGTATATTGTTCATCTTTATTTGTAGATACTCTAGCATAAGCAGCCACTTTTCGTAATGTAGTAGCGTTATGTGGTAATTGTGTAATCGGGTTAATCGTTGAGGGTATAACGGTTACTTTAGGCATATTGTTTACCTCCTTGATGTTGCAGGATGGAACGCTGTCTTGCTTGTTGTTTCATTTCAGGTGTCCAGCTTTTACTTCTTGACCTGTGTTCCCAGTGATGTTTATGTATACTACCATCTTTCATATGAAGTTCTAGTAGTCTATTTGGCATAACGATTATCTGATTCACCTTTGAATTGAATATAGCATTATCGTATTGTTCTAAAGCTAAAAGGTGATTAGAGGCTTCAACGATTATGTCATTTGGAACCATCTTTGCATGACATACTTCTTGTCCCATTTTCACTGATAAAGAACATAGCCATACAAGTTTTTGTCTCATTCTTTTTCTTGTATAGGATTTACCACATATCCCACATTTAACTTTACCTAGAAATGGATAATTCCCTCTTGGTTCATGTGGTTTATTTTTTTGTGCTCGTTCTTTTCTAATTTGTTCTGCTTTTTCAAAGATATCTCTACTGATGATTGCTTCATGGTTATCTTTAACGAAGTACCTATCGAGTTCTCCTTTATTAATAATTTGTCTTTTGGTTAAGTGATTTTCACGATATGTTTTTTGTAGAATCAAATCTCCTGTGTAGTTTCTATTCTTTAGTATTTTCATAATAGAAGAATGTCCCCACTTCTTTGTATTCATCGGCTTGATATTCTTGAAATCTAATATCTTCCTAATTGCATCAGCACCATGACCTTCTATATAAAGCTCAAAGATTAATTTCACCACTTCAGCTTCTTCAGGAATAATCGTTAACTTTCTATCTTCTAACTTATATCCATAGGAGGATCTACCTCCCCATATCATTCCTTCTTGAAAGTCTTTTTTGATTCTCCATTTCATATTTTCTGAAACACTTCTTGATTCTTCTTGGGCAATAGAAGCTAGTAGGGTTAATATCATTTCACCTTCACCACTATTGGAATGAATATTCTGTTCCTCAAAGAATACATCAACATCAAGTTTGATTAGCTCTCTTATTACTCCAAGTAATGTAACTGTGTTTCTAGCAAACCTTGATATCGACTTGGTAATAATCATATCAATCTTACCATCTCTACAATCTGTGAGAAGCTGTTGGAACTCTTCTCTTGATTCCTTTGTACCTGTGGCAGCTTCATCTGCATAAACACCTACAAATTGCCATTCACTGTTACTTTGGATATATTTCTTATAATGGTTAATTTGTGAAGCTAGTGACTGTAGCATAGCGTCTTTACCAGTGGATACTCTAGCGTAAGCAGCTACTCTTGTTTTAGTTACCTCTTTAGGTATCGCTTCTATTTTTGTTATGGTTCTTTTCATAAAATAACACCTCCTTTTTTTCATACCATTAATCACTCTGTTTAAAGCATTAGTCAAGCGATACATAACCTATTTTGATACATTGTTTTTCTTTGATTTAGATTCTTATTTCATTTGTTTGATATGATTGTTCCACCAATCCCATCTACAGCGATCACTACAA
>CAZYEG010000312.1:0-1933 GCA_964646365.1 uncultured Methanosarcinales archaeon | reverse complement strand
GTCCCCTTGGTTCAAAGAATTCCATCTATTAAATCTAAGATAATAGATAATATTAGGAATGTTTTATATCAAAATGATGATTATAGAAGAAAATTTCTAAATAGAGTTGGAGAAAGAATTTATGGTTTAAGAAAAAAAGAAGGGAAGACAGATTGGATTAGAATTACTTTTTTAGGAGGTGCAAGTCAAGTGGGTAGAACTTGTTATTTATTACAAACTGAAGAATCTAGTATTCTAGTGGATTGTGGTGTTGACGTAGCTGCTCCTGAAGATAAGGCTTATCCTTATTTACAAGCTCCTGAATTAAAGTTAGAACAGTTAGATGCAGTCATTTTGACTCATGCACATGTTGACCATGCAGGTTTGATTCCTTTATTATATAAATATGGTTACAGAGGTCCGATATATTGCACCCCCCCAACTAGGGACGTTGCTTCATTATTATGTTTAGATTTTATTTCTATTGGGCAAATGGAGAATAAGAAATCTTTGTATGAAACTACTGATGTTAAAGAAATGGTTAAGCATACAATTACTCTAAATTATGAAGAAGTTACAGATATTACTCCAGATATTAGATTGACATTTTACAACGCTGGACATAATTTAGGTAGTGCTATGGCACACCTACATATTGCTGATGGCCTACATAATTTGATGTTTACTGGAGATATGAATTTTGAAAATTCTAATCTATTGGCTTCTGCGTCTACTAAATTTCCTAGATTAGAAACTGTTGTTGTTGAGAGCACTTATGGGTCTAAGGATGATACAGTTGCTACTAGGAGGGAATCTGAGGAGTATTTGAAGACTATTATTAAGGAGACCATTGAAAGGAAGGGTAAAGTTTTAATGCCGGTTTTAGGTGTTGGAAGAAGTCAAGAGATAATGTTAATTTTAGAAAAAGCTATGAGAGATAAAGAAATACCAAAGGTTCCTATTTATTTACAGGGGATGGTTTGGGATGTTACGGCCATTCACACGGCTTATCCGGATTTTTTTAATATAAAAACCAAACAACAAATATTTCATAAAAACGAGAATCCATTTCTGTCCGAAGTATTTAAGCATGTTGGAAGTCAAAAAGAGATGCAACATGTAATTGAGGAAGGTCCGTGCATTATTTTGGCTACTTCTGGTATGATGACTGGAGGGTCTTCTGTTGAATATTTCAAACGACTTGGAGAAGATCCTAAAAATTCATTAGTTTTAACTTGTTATCAGGGAGAGGGATCTTTAGGAAAGAGGTTACAACAAGGAGAAAAGGAAATAATGTTCCACGAAGGTAAAAAATTGATGCCTACTTATGTTAAATTAGATATTTATTCTATACATGGTTTTACTGGACACTCAGATAGAAACCAATTGATGAATTTTATGCATCGTTTGAATCCGAGACCTAAGAGGGTTTTAGTTATTCATGGAGAGAGAAGTAAATCTTTAGATTTTGCCAGCTCGGTTCATAAGGCTTTGAGAATTGAGACTTCTGTCCCCAAGAATTTGGAAACTGTTAGGATTAAATAGTGTTATTTTTTTTATTTTAAATTATCCCCTATTTATTATGTAAATTATGTAAAATATATAAAGTCCTATAAAAACGAAAGCATTCCATTTTTCTAACCTATGTTTCTTTCCAACATACATGAAGATTAGAAGCCAGGTCGTTATTAAAAATAAAAGTAGTAAGTCAAAGTTAAACAATGAATTGAATGGCATAGGCCTAATTATAGAGGATACACCTAAAATTAGAAATGTGTTAAATATATTAGATCCAATTATATTCCCCACCACAAAATCTAATTTTTTCTTCATTGCTGCCACAACGGATACTATCAATTCTGGAAGAGGGGTCCCTATAGCTAAGATTGTAGCAGAAATTAGAAATTCGGATAGACCTAAGTTTTTGGCTATTATAATAGAAGAATCAAGAACT
>CAZYEG010000311.1:0-1935 GCA_964646365.1 uncultured Methanosarcinales archaeon | reverse complement strand
GAAAGCTAAAGGAATTGTTAAGCGTGGCTTGGTAAGAATAATTACTCCAGGGACAGTTCTTGATTCAAATGTGCTTGATGAAAGTAGGAATAATATTTTGGTTTCTGTTGTGCAAGAGAAAGGAGTGTTTGGTGTTTCTGCAATAGATCTATCTACGGGAGACTTTGTTGTAACTGAAGTAAGTGAAATGGTGGACATGATAAATGAAGTAGGTAAGTTTAATCCATCAGAAGTAATTATACCACCATTGCAGGAAAAGGCAAAATGGGTGGAGAATCTTAAATCAAGTAAAATTGTAATTAATTCGTATAATGATGTTTATTATTATCTTGATAATGCAAAAGAAAATTTAAAGAAACATTTTGATGTTATGTCTCTTGCAGGTTTTGGTGTTGAAGGTAGGAATCAGGCAATATCTTCAGCGGGCGCAATAATTTCATATCTAAAAGAGACACAGATGACAGCTCTTTCGAATATTACAAGTATAAGATATTTTCAAAATACTGATTTCATGATAATGGATAGCACGACAATAAGAAATCTTGAGCTGTTTACTAATGTGTTTGATAATACTTCTACGGGAACACTTGTCCATGTTTTGGATCAGACTAAGACTCCTATGGGGGCAAGGCTGCTTCGGAGTTGGCTTTCAAGACCACTTAAAGATAAAATAGGAATTGATCAAAGGCAACAGGTTGTTGAAGAGTTTGTTGGTAAACAAATGGACCTTGAGGACTTGAGAGATGTTTTGAAAAAGTGTCTTGACATTCAGAGGCTTTTGTCGAGAGTCTCAAATAATTTGAATTGTCCAAAGGATTTGCTTGGTCTAAAAAAATCATTGCAATTGATTCCTGAATTGAAAAATATTTTGTCTGAAAAAAAATCATCTCTTCTTGATGGGATTTTGCCATATGAAGATCTTAAAGAATTGACAGAGACTTTAGACGTGAGTATTAATGAGGAATCTCCAGTTCATATTCGAGATGGCGGGGTCATTAAGAGTGGGTGCAATAGTGAACTTGATGAGGTAAAATCGATATCACTTAATGCAAAGAGGTTTATACTTGATCTTGAGGCTGCGGAACGGGAGAAAACAGGTATAAAATCTTTGAAGATAAAATATAATAGGGTCTTTGGTTATTTTATTGAGGTTACAAAATCAAATCTTCATTTGGTGCCTGATAATTATATTAGGAAGCAGACGCAGGTAAATGCTGAGAGGTTTATTACGCCTGAACTTAAAGATAAGGAAGAGTTAATTTTGAATGCAAAAGAGAAGCAAGTTGGGATTGAACAGAAAATTTATGCTGAAATTGTTTCTAAAGTGTTAGGTAAGTCTGTTGAAATAATTGCTGTCGCAAATGATATTGCAAAATTAGATGTATTGTCAAATTTTGCGTACGTTTCTATAAAGAACCTTTACAAAAAACCAGATGTTATTGAGGGGTATGGTTTGGAAATTGTTTCTGGGAGGCATCCTGTGATTGAGCAATTTGAAGAACAGTATATCCCGAACGATTGTACTCTTGATAAGAATAATAAGATGATGATAATTACTGGTCCAAACATGAGTGGTAAGAGTTCTTATATGAGACAGGTTGCATTGATAACTATTCTTGCGCAGGTTGGATGTTTTGTGCCTTCAGAGTCGGCTAAAATTGGAATTGTTGATAGAATTTTTACAAGAATTGGTGCATTTGATGATATCTCGTCAGGGCAATCTACATTTATGGTTGAGATGAATGAAACGGCAAATATTGTGAACAATGCAACTGAAAATAGTTTGGTTGTTCTAGACGAGATTGGCCGTGGGACATCAACTTATGATGGAATTTCTCTTGCGTGGGCTATTGCTGAATATGTGATAAAGAATATTGGATCAAAGGCGATGTTTGCAACACACTATCATCAATTAAATAGACTTCATGAATATTA
>CAZYEG010000310.1:0-1937 GCA_964646365.1 uncultured Methanosarcinales archaeon | reverse complement strand
GTCTGACGTAAGATATCCTAAATGCTGTCAAAATTTACCAAGCTGCTGTGCATATAATGTTCAAACAATTGACACTTCCGGAAATACAATTCGTACAGAAACAGAATTCCAATGGATATCACAAAGTGCATGCAGCGCTTTAGACAATACCATTATTTCAACAACACCAAACTATATTAAAAAAATTACTAATACAGAAATATTAGATGTAATACGAACAAGAATGTTCTGGGATGGAATTGTAGCAAGCACAGGATACCCCCCTCTAGCCCAAGGATTCTGTGGGAATGATGTATACTGTGTAGGCATGCCATATGAAGATTTGGCCGGCAATGTACCAAATGATATCACATACGATCCAGCAAACGCAGTAGCATATTCAATAATGGGAGCAAAAAGAGACCAAGGATTAGTATATCCACTAAACGCCGCATGTCCTCTGAGAGGTTGTACATAAAATGAAAAAAATATTATTAACACTCATAATATTACTTTTAATTCCATCAGTATTTGGAGGTTTTGAAATATACGAATTTAAGATACAAGCAAATAAAGTAGAATACGTGCAAAAAAACATTACAGTATATTCAGATGTTTACCAAATATATGAAAGAGTATTCTCTGATTTTAAGGGTTCCTTCATAAAAACTACCAAATCAGAATACGCTTATCCAAATAACCCAGATGGGAAACATGAATTTAAAGTAAAAATTATTAACCACAACAATGAAGTAATAGAAGAACAAATACATAAAGAAAAATTTTTTACCCTTTCAAATCCTATAACAGAATACAATGTCACAATCATATATGCATCTATCAACGAAAATAGCAATCCCAAATATATTCAAATTCTTTACAAAAACGAATTAATCATAAGCAAAGAAATAAGTAACATCACATGCAACAATAACAGCGTTTGTGAGAACCAACACACTGGATATCCAAACCTACTTGAAAATTCCTTAAATTGTAATGACTGTCCGATGTTTTCAAGAGATGGAATCTGTAGACAAGTTACACTCTCTGCAAAGAATGATACAAAATGTGATTTCGACTGTCCAGAGGATGTTGATGGAGAATGTAAAACTATTGGCCCACAAATAGAAGAAAACTGTACAGACCAAATGAAAAACCAGGATGAAACTGGAATTGATACAGGCGGAATTTGCGGTGAAAAATTAAACTGCAGACCAAGAAACAAACTATTTGATATTTTCTCTCCAGGACAAATAACATATTGGGGAATAAATGTAACAGATATGTGCTTCAACAACACTTTTGTAGAATACACCTGTTCTGAAGAAGATATGCTTATCGAAGCATCTGACACCTGCACATGTAAAGACGAATCAACATGTTACCAAACTACACCTGGAGAAGTCACTGCGACAACAGCTGAAGAATTCTACGAAGAAATACTCAAAGAAGGCAATAATGACTCTGTAGAAATACTCATTGGAGAAACTGCTCACTACGACACATGGGCATCAGTTGAACTTGCATCCAATACTAATCTAAATCTTTACAGTACAACAACTACAAAAGATGGATGTGATGGCAATGCAATTCTTATTGGTGGACCATGTGCTAATCCATGTGTATCTCAATTATTAAATATCCCTATGGAGCCAGGTTGCGACTTCACATTCATAGATAGATATGGATTTGGTCTGATCCAAATGTTTGATAATCAACTTGTCATTGCTGGATTTATGGGAGAGGACACAGTTGATCTTGCAAAAGCCTACAAAAACGGTGAAATACTTGATCTAGACGAAAACACGCCACAACTCCCATAGAAACATTTATTAACCATCAATTCTAAAAATCTACTATGTTTGAACAATTATACACTCCAGAATGGCTCATTTCTAAACCATACTACGGATACTTGCTTGGTTTAGTGTTTGCAATCTTTGGAATATTCTCATCAA
>CAZYEG010000309.1:0-1937 GCA_964646365.1 uncultured Methanosarcinales archaeon | reverse complement strand
AAAATGATGGAGATACTGCAACAGATGTTAAGGGGGAATTATCTTCTAATATAGATGGAATTGTTGTTTCTGATAGTCTTGTATCTTATATGGCTATAGCAAGTAAAGATAATTATGCTCCATCAAATGATACATTTGAAATAACATTTTATCCTAAAGATATAGAGTTTATTATTGGTGAAAGACATACCAATGTATATGCTGCTCTTTGGAACAGAAGGTATGGATTTGTTCCAGAAACAGATCCAGATGCCTCTTTTACAGTAAAACCAATAGTTCTAAATGTTACAACAAATGATCCACAAGGATTTAACTACGGCAATAAAGCACTTTGGGGAACAGCTCTTGATTCAGCTGGTGCCTGGTCGAGTATAACCATATGGAATTCCAGCCATTTTGATAACCTCACAATATGGTATCCAGATGGAACAGTTGAAGAATATTCTCCATTAGACTGTGAAAACGGATGTTTTTCAAGAAGTGGTACACCTTGGGCAATTAATTGTTACTGGGATAGTTGTGATGAAGGGATTTACTCCTTTAGATGGGAACTTAACGATGTATTTACAGAAGATATCCTAGTTGAGAAAACATTTGAATACAAGGCATCAACAGGATGGGAAGAAGTTATTCCAAGACCACAGTCAAAGATCGAAAACTTGGCACAGTCAACTTTTAATGGATACATGGATATTGAAATTTATGAAAGATATGGATCTTTATATGGATTAATTTTAGAGCCTATTAAAAACGAACCAATAAGCGTTCCTGGAGCAGGTGTTTCTGGAAATCCATTAAAATTGGATGTCGGCTATTTTAATCCATTAGAGATCTCAATAAATAAATCAGGTAATTATTCCGTTATTGTTTCCATAAGAGATGCATCTGGGCAGTCATTACCACAATATTCTGCAAGTTGGGACTTTACTGTTTCATCTCAGGAGATGCCTGACTATACTATAACAGATATTTCATTGACCAATTCAACATATTCTGTTGGAGAGAGAGTCTATATGGAAATTGATTACAAAAATATTGGTAGTGCAGATTGTAATGGCTACTCAATTGGCATGAGTTTTGGTGACGGTCATGGTCATGGAGGAGGATACTCTTCTGTACTCGTTCCAGGACAGGAAAGAACTCATTACACCAACCATATCTACAATACTCCAGGTAACTATACGATGCTTGCTAGTGGTTCGTGTAATAATGTTGAAAGCGATAACTCAAACAACAATATGACAAGAACAATTAAAATTATCGAAGAATCAATAACATGTACTGATACAGATGTTACGGACAACTATTTAGATGGTCGTAATAAATTTGCTAGGGGTAATGTATCAGAATTTAATCAAGAAATCGAAAGTGTTCGTGAAGGTGATCTGAATAGCCATGTTTCTGTAGTAGTGCATTCAGGAAATAACGCAACATTCACATTATTAGGAGAGAGTATTGGTTTGCATCCAGGATTTGTTGGTTGGGTAGGATATGTTGAAATCAGGGTTTTAGATATAATTTATTATGGCCCAAATAACTTAAGCAACTTTGTAAAGTTAGAAATAACTGCTGCTGAAGATGTATGTTCTGATGGACAGCTACAAGAGTTCTATTGTACATCAGATAATGGCATTGAAAGCACCTCATATACATGTGAAAACGGATGCTGGAGCGGTGCATGTGTTTATGAAATGAAAACAATAAATAATTTTAGATCCGGAGATAATTTTGTTTTCGATATAAATCATATACTTCCAGACTGGTACATTGATGGTGAAGCGGTTGATGTTTCCATGCGTCATATTGGCGGCGCGGCGCATACAGAATACACTATTCCATGTGTTGAAGGAGATACTTTGCAGGGATATCATACAAATTCATTTAGTGGACAAATTACAAGCGCAGTTTACAACATCTCAGGTATAATGTGTAACAGC
>CAZYEG010000308.1:0-1952 GCA_964646365.1 uncultured Methanosarcinales archaeon | reverse complement strand
GATTGCGGGTGAGTTTCACGGTCAAACGCTGAATATTGCCGAATTAAAGAATAAAAACGGTCTAATAGAAATGGGGGACGCACATATTAGTTCAGCCGGTGTGGACCTTTTGACAGCCGGAGAGGTTTGGGCGAAAAAAATAGTCCTTGGCTCAAGTACGATGGTTGCAGCCACAAACACCTTTGCTTTTAACGGTTCAGGACAGTCCGTAACGGTGACCAGCGGCGTAACCAACGCAGCTATCTTCATGGTAAGCCGTTTTGGAATTGGTACCACCACACCCCGTGCAAAACTCCATGTAGCTGGAACCGTAGCAGCAGCGAAATTCGTTGGAGATGGTTCTATGCTGACGGGGCTTAATGGTTTTTCTTATATCCGGGATGCTGATAGTGATACGGGCATCCAGATTGAGGATAATCCAGATGAAGACATAATTCACATGGGTACCGATGGTTTGGAGAGGCTAACCATTACGAAATCCGGTGATGTAGGTGTGGGTACTACGACCCCACAATCCAGGCTTCATGTAGACGGAATAGTAAAAGCCACTGCTTTTGCAGGAGATGGTTCAGACCTGACAAATCTTTCTATTCCAGACTTCCCTCCACCAAGCACCCTCGGCTCAGACACCACTTCCATTGAAATTGACACCACTACCGTAGAAACACCTCCGCATATTCATGTCCGTGTCGATGGTCAGGAATCCATGTTTGTTTCTTCGGTTGGGGTAGGAATAGGGGTTGCTTTTCCCCGTCATGCACTAGAGGTGTCAGGTGTAGTAATGGCTTCACGATTTAGTGGGGACGGCACAAATCTCACAAATGTCCTGCATCCAGGTGACACGATTGATACCAATCAAATTTCCAATAATGGTGTTTTAAATGTGGGAGATGTTGCTGCCAGTGGTACCGTTACTGCATCCGCCTTTGTAGGGGATGGTACGGGTCTGACGGGTATACTTCTGCCAGGAGCCACGATTAACACCGATCAAATTTCCAATAATGGTGTTATGAATGTGGGAGATGTTGCTGCCAGTGGCACAGTTACCGCATCTGCTTTTGTGGGAGACGGTTCTGGTCTCACTAATTTACATTTTCCGGACGTTCCTATGCCAAGCACCCTTGGTTTAGACACAACCTTCATTGACGTTGATACCACCACACCTGGTACTCCTTCTCATATTTATGTTCAGGTGGATGGAGTTGAATCTATGTTTGTCTCCTCCGTTGGAGTTGGGATTGGTGTTCCCTCTCCAGCCCAGGCTCTGGAAGTGTCAGGTGTCGTTGTGGCTTCGCATTTTAGTGGCGATGGTACAAGCCTTACCAACGTAATGCATCCGGGTGACCCTATTAGCGCTGATCTTATTTCAGCCACGACTCTGAGTGATGGCATTGCCACTTTAAGTGGAGGAATTCTCAGCGCAACTCATGTTCAGGCTACGTCTTTTTCAGGAGATGGATCAGGCCTTTCCGGAGTCTTAAAAGACGGTATGCCGCTATCCACCGACCAGAGTATCACCATCACCGCCGATGGGGGTAAGGCCATCATTATTCATCATTCTTCACCTGAGGCCACCGACACCACAAAAGTGGCGATCCGCGATGATTTGGGAGCGGATGTATTTCGCATAAACGAGATGGGGGATCTCAAGGCCAACCAGATTAACGCAGGGCAGTATTTCGGAGACGGAAGTAATCTAGGAGGAGTCTTTACCCAACTGAACCCCATCGCCACTTCATATAGCATCACCATGACAGCGGATGGTGGTCAAGCCATCGTGCTAGAGCATTCCTCCCCCGAAGCCACAGACACCACCAAGATAGCCATTCGTGATGATTTGGGCGCCGATGTATTTCGGGTCAATGAATTGGGGATGGTTTGGTCGAGTGATGTGCATGCGCCAAAATTTATTGGGGATGGAAGCCAGCTTTCGGGAGTGTTTAACTCACAGT
>CAZYEG010000307.1:0-1956 GCA_964646365.1 uncultured Methanosarcinales archaeon | reverse complement strand
ATTTTTTTTAGTTGTTTACTGGGTAATTCTTCCCATCTCGCAAATATTCGAATAACAATCACAAAAACATATTGATAAATAGCAAAATTAGAATAGTGAAGAAAGTTCAAACCAATTCCTAACTCCTAAATTTTATGTGATTAAAATACTTAATAATTGCTTTTAAATATTGATATTCTAATAACAGTGTACCTATGCCCTTTTCAATAATATTTGCTTTTTGTATATTCAGGGTTTTGATTTGAAGAATACTAACACTTTTTTCTTTTATTAATTTAGTCCTTTCACCAAATCGTCTTTCGAAAGGAGTAGCAATAAAAAGTTCATGGCCTTCATCTCTAAATTTGCGGACTAAATCAGAATAAATACCACGATCTTCAATACTTGTTATTCTTGATAATGTTAAAAACAGTATCTGCATCTAAATTTCAAATAATCACCAATTATAATCCATCGAACAGAGAAATTACTTACTCCAAACTACTCTATTAATATAATCAGTATAAGAAAGAATTATTCGTACTATTTTATCAGATACGTTCGGCATTGAATAATCATTAACTGTTCTAAGAGTTCTTTCTTTACTGCGCATTTGTGATTCTAATACTGTTAAACTTTGCATTATTCTTTCAGGATTTAAACCGACCATCATTACAGATGCCTCTTCCATAGCCTCAGGCCGTTCATGGGCTTCACGAATATTTAAGGCAGGGAAATTCATGATTGAGGATTCTTCTGAAATTGTCCCTGAATCGGACAATACCGCCTTTGCATATTTATGAAGGTGATTGTAATCGTGAAACCCCATAGGTTTCATTAAACGAATAAGAGGATTAAACTCTACTCCTGTTTCTTTTATTTTATTTCTTGTTCGGGGATGTGTTGAAACTATAATTGGCAGCTGGTATTTCTCTGCAACTGTATTTAAGGTTTTGACTAGTTTTAGAAAATTATATGAATTGATATTTTCTTCCCGATGAGCAGAGACAATAAAATAGTTTTCCTTTTCAAGTGATAAGCGTGATAGTATATCTGAAGCATCTATTTTTGTCATATAGGTATTGAGAACTTCATACATCGGACTACCAGTTTTGATAATTCTATCGGCAGAAAGACCTTCTCTTAATAAGTATTCACGGGCAATGGAACTGTATGTAAGATTAACATCTGAAATATGATCAACAACCTTCCTATTGGTTTCTTCGGGTACCCTTTGATCGAAACATCTGTTTCCTGCTTCCATATGGAAAATAGGTATCTTTCTTTTCTTAGTGGCAATAGCACATAAACAGGAGTTGGTATCGCCAAGAACCAAGAAAGCATCCGGCTTTATTGATTCTAAAACAGGATCTATATTGATAAGTATTTGCCCTGCTGTGGTAGTGGCATTTACTCCTGCGGCATTTAAGAAATAATCGGGTTTACGGAGGCCAAGATCCTCAAAAAAAACCTCATTTAGTTCGTAATCGTAGTTTTGGCCTGTATGGACAAGAACATGTTCGATACTTGGTGATTCATCTAATTTCAATATTACTTGGGAGAGTCGGATTATTTCGGGGCGGGTGCCTACAACGGTTAGAACTTTTAACTTGGTGATTGGTGATTGGTAATTGGTAATTGGTATATCCTGTTCCATTATATAGTTATCTATTTGTTTATTAATTTAATCAGGCTCTGAATCATTTTAGAAGTTGGCGCAAATTCAGATTTATTTTTTACTAGTTTTTGTTTCCGGATTAAACTTTTTCAAAAAAAGTATCCGGATCACTGGCATCAAAATGTTCATTGATCCAAAAGATGGTAAATAATTCTTCGTCTCCAATATTTGTGATATTATGAGTATACCAGATTGGCATATCAACAGACGATGGATTATCGCCATCTAGTTCAAAACTAAGTATTTCATCAGTATTTATCTTACGCAATTCAATCCTTGCTTTACCTTTTATTACTGCG
>CAZYEG010000306.1:0-1957 GCA_964646365.1 uncultured Methanosarcinales archaeon | reverse complement strand
TTTTTAATATATTCTTTGCCACAATCTTCTTCCATTATACCTAATATCATTTGAATTGTTTTATACGGACTGCTAGGCAAGGAATCAATATACTTATATTTTTTATAAGCCGGCTTTGATGTAGCGACTAAAAGGCTATTTAAATTGATAAATAAATTTAACAAAATAAAATCTGATCGTTCTGATTTTGATTTACTTTGTTTATATTCAGGGCAACGGATATGCACAGTAAGAGGACCGAGTTCAATTTCTAACATGCGTCTTCCTGCATTTCTGATATTTCCATTTTTATGTTGGATTAGAGAAAAAATCCATGGGAATAAAAAATCAGGCTGGTTTTCTTTATTGTGTAAAAAATACATAACAGACACAGCCATTACAAAATTTTCTTGTCGCCAATCCTCTAAAATATTTTCATATTCCTTAGGAGCATTATTGATTGCGTTTTCAATCTCATCATATCTGCCATTATAATCAGTTGAGCTATATAAAAGTTTTCGCACTTCTCTAGCTGATTTACGGCTATCTTCTTTGTTGCTGGTTAGGATTGTTTGGAATAGATTAGAAAATGTCATATAGTAGATCTCTAAATTAATAATTAATTTGAAACCCCTAGTTGAACCGGGCAAGCGGTTTTCCCGCACACGGCTCTCCAATAATATGTTCACCAAATGTCGTACATATTATACACAAGGGCTGGTTGTGGCAAGGGGTATCTTTTAAGATATCTGTTAAACTTGTCCCAATTAAAGCTTTTCTTTTGACTTCTCCTATTCATCCACTTGAATGTCATTAGTATTGTTCTGTAGTAGTAATTCTTGATTGACTTTTCGTTGCTGCTAATTCCGTAGTAGTTGTAATGTCCTCTCAGCTTTGCTGAGAGTGTTCCCCAAATATCTTCAATCTTTGCTCTACTTCTTATTATCTTAAGCCATTGATTCATTTCTGTTAGCTTTCTATTCATTTTCTTTCTACTGGTTATCACTTTCATTAGAAAATTTCCTCATCCTGACTTTGAGCAGTAGTGCGTGAAACCTAGAAAATCAAATGTGCCTGGTTTGCGATTACCTCTATTCTTGCTGTTTTCATCTGCATATTGTCCAAATTCTATTATCTTTGTCTTTTCTTCTGACAGTTCTAAGCCAAATTTCTGCATTCTTTCTCTAATGTCTTGTAATATCTTCTCTGCTTCTGACTTGGTTTGTACACCGATAACAAAGTCGTCAGCATATCTAACTAGTTCTGTGTATCCTCCTATCTGTTTCTTTTCTACTTTTTCAAACCATAAGTCTAATACGTAGTGTAGATAAATATTAGCTAACACTGGACTTAGTATTCCACCTTGCGGTGTTCCTTGTTCTGACTTTATGTATTTTCCTTCTTCCATTATTCCTGCCTTTAGAAACTTTATGATAATGCTTCTAAAATTTGGGTCTGCTATTTTCTGATTCAAGCATTCTATTAACCATTTATGGTCAACGTTATCGAAGAAACCTTTGATGTCTACATCTATTATCCAATTTACCGGCTTTGTCATCACCATTTTATATACTGCTTTTAATGCTTGATGACAGCTTCTTTGAGGCCTAAAACCGTATGAAAATTCCATAAAGTGCGGTTCGTATATTACTTCTACTATTTTCTTTATACCAAGTTGCACTACTTTGTCTATTACCGATGGTATTCCTAGTGGTCTTTGTTTTCCGTTTGCTTTAGCAATGTAAACTCGTCTAACTGGTTTTGGCTTGTATTTCTTGGCTTTCATCCTGGCTATTGTTTCTTCAATTTCTTGTTTTATTTCTTTCTCTGTGTAACTTTCTACAAATTTTCCGTCTATTCCCGGAGCTTTTCTTTTCTTTAGTTCATTATAGCATTCCATTAAGTATTCTTCATTTAGTAATCACGCTAATGATGTGATTTTCCCTTGTGTGTATTTGTTCGACCTTTTTGTGATAAA
>CAZYEG010000305.1:0-1957 GCA_964646365.1 uncultured Methanosarcinales archaeon | reverse complement strand
GGATATGATTGAACTCCACTTGTTGTTGAATTAGAATTGTTAGCATCTATTACTCTACAAATTAAATCAATGAGTTCATCTCGGTCTTGTGAAGGGTCTGCAGGAGCGTAATATTCTACATTAGAGTAACCAAACACTGTGATGTTGATTTTTTGCTCATGAGAGTTATAATATGTTCTAGTAGAAAGGACAGAAATATTGGACTCTCCAAGTGAGAAATTAGATGGAATTACATATGTTCCATTTGAATGCTGAGATATTTGAGTTGTATATGTGCCATTACTGATATTCCATACAAAATTTGTTGAACTAGTAATATTGTAGTACATGTCCTTTGTGGTTGCGTTTAATAATAAGGTGTCACCACGATGATATAGCGATGAATTGGGACTATGTAATGTGACGTTTAATTCTTCTGTAAGATTTAATGAAATGTTTAATAATTGTGGTGCTGTAGCCAAAATGTTATCCGAAAGATTCTGAGTAATGTTAAGGTATATTTTGTGTGGACCAACAAGATATGTGTTATTTCCTTTAAAGTCAAGTACACAGTGGCCTGTGCTATTAGTTTTTGAAGAGTTAATAAGTGAGCTTGTTGAATTGAATTCATCATACCAGTAACATGTGTGGTTTTCTCTTTGGGAATCATAATTGTCTAGTTCTAGGATTCCTGTCAGTTTTGCACTTCCTCCAGCACGAAGAATTGTGTCATTAAGGATATTAAGAGATAATATCTTGGCTGTATCTGAAAGATTAAAAGTGATAAAGTCTCTAAGTATTGTATCAGAAGTTGTGTTTACGATAGCAGTTAAATTGTGAAGACCTCTTGCATAGCTTGAGTTTGAAATATTAATATACCATAGATAAGAATTACTGTATGAGATATTTACTAAATGAATATCATCAATGTAATAGTCAAGCGTTTTGATAAGACCGTTAGCAATCTGACCGTTGGCCTGAACTAATGTAACGTTCAAATCTATGCTAGAATTTCTACTGACGTATGAATTCTCTGCAGGATTTGTTATACTAATCCTCATACCTGCAAGAATCTCTACATCTTCATTGCCGTTATTTGAATTGTAATAATAATCTTTTGAAGCATTGTAAAACACTGTATAATTCCCTCCTGACTCAACAGTAGGATCCCAGACAAAGTCACATTCACCTGACTCATTCGTTAAACAGGAACCTATTACTCCAAATGTATTTGATGCAGTCCTGTTAGAGTAGAATGTGACATTTGTTACGTTGACCGGTTGAGCATCACCGTCTAATATTGTTGCACTAAATGTTGTGGTGTATGGTGTTAAACTGTTATACCAATAGATTGAACCATTGTTTACAGTCCGATTAACATTTAATGTAAGATTGCCATAGACTGATAAATTGATGTTATCTCTGTCAGAATTAACAATATAATAGGCACTTGTTTTATTAGAAATATTACAAGAGACTGGATAATTTCCAGGCGTAAGTGTTGCTGTATCAATTGTTACTGTGATATTTCCTGATGATTCTGTATTTCTTATTACACTTGTCACTCCATCAATTGTAAGGTTTACAGGATAAGATGATATGTTTGCTAGGTTAACATCTGAATAGACATTACATGATACGTTTAATAGTGTCTTATTGAACTGGTAAGTAGTTGGCTCGTATACAGATACATTGATCCTGTCCCATGCCGTTATGTTTATCAAGAAAGAATCTTCGCAATTGGATGCTGGAGAACATGTTTGTGATGAGGCATTTAATACTATTGTTGCATTTTGAGGACCTCGTGATGTTGCCAATATGCTAACATTAACATCTATATCTTCTGCCTTGTTTAGGTTTGTGATATTTGTTGGTGTAAAATTGATATCTGACATTGGAAGCGATCCAGAAGTATTATGGAACTCTAATAAAGAGAATGCGATGTTTCCGTAAGACTCTACGTCAATACTAGCTATTT
>CAZYEG010000304.1:0-1959 GCA_964646365.1 uncultured Methanosarcinales archaeon | reverse complement strand
CGTATAGAGACAAATGCACCAAGAAATCTTGAAGCAATCAGAGTAATATAGGTTTATTAAATTCTATTTTTTTTATTTAAGAATTAAAGGTAATATTTCTTTAAGGTCTTTCTTCTCGATATTGTGATTTGCAACTTTTTTTAATTCTTCACTATTACAATTAAATGCTATTGATAGTCCGGCTTCTTTTGCAATTTGAACATCATTGAGATTGTCACCAATAAATACGCATTCAGAAGGATCTATTTCTTCCCGAGCACATTCAATCTTTAGCGCTTCAGCTTTTTTCTCAAAATCAAACTTTGTACATTCAACTTTTTCTATCTGCCCATCTTCATTAAACATGATTTTATTCATATATACAAAATCAAATGGATGGTTTGGAAAAAGATGATCTAGGATGAAATCAAGACTGCCCGATATTACTCCAACTTTAAGTCCTTGACTTTTTAATTCTTTGATACTTTCTTTTGCACCTGGCATGATACGTAGTGTGCCAAGAGCTTTGATTAATTCCTCACGTGTTGCACCTTTCTCTTTCCACATCATGAGGTCATGCATCGCCCATTCCTCGTAAGAAATTTCTTTTGCAAAGAATTTATCACGCATGATATCCCGTCTCGCCTGATCAGTTTTAAGATAGTCATGAATATGCTGCCATGAGAATTCAAGTCCTTCAATAAGGGTTCCGTCCAGATCAAAACAGACCATTTTGTATTTCATAAATAATTTGAGTCAATTCTTTATATTTATATCTTCTCTTTTTTGATAATTACCTTTAGAAAACATTATAAATTAAGAAATATGTAAAAATAATTGCATGGGATTAAGTGAAGCATTACAGCAGATTAGACAGAATAACATAGAGATTAATCGACAATTAACTATTTATGGTAAGGATAAATTCTTTAACAACTGGTTTGATGATGAGAATTCAGAAAGAGACCTTCATAAAAGACTAGTAATACTATATTCATTGCCAAGTTGTTTAGGCGATCTATCATCTTTTGATAATCGGTTAGAAAGTGAAGTTCAGCAATTGGCTGAAGAATTAAGAGAAAATGTCTCAAGATATATAATAAAAAGAGGCAATAAGTATTCATGGCATTTGCCAGCAGGTCGTCCAGAAGATCTGAAGATGTATCATGATTTACAAGAGATTATCAGAAAAATAGGGGTGTTTTTATCAAATCATAATGAAACAATTCTGAGCAGTTTAGACAGGTCTCTTTTTATAACTGTTATGGAAACGAGACATCCAGATAATAAGAGATATTATTCTATTATTAATGGAGTGTTCCTAGAACTTATAAAACCTATATCTCGTGAAGGTTATTCTGTCGCTGATAGTCACAAAATTAATGACAAAATAACAATAGGCAGATCTGATCACAATGATATTGTCATCAAAGGAGATAGAATTTCAAGAAATCATGCAACAATTAGGCTCAATTCTGTATCAAATTATGAATATGATGATAAAAAGAGTAGTAATGGAACATTATTTCTTAGACCCACCAGAGGAAGAACAAAAGATGTAGAAGGAAAATTGTCCCATTTGTCACTTGTAGAGGTCCCGCAAGCAATAATTAATGGGCAAATTATTGAAATAGATGGATATAGAATATCATTTAATATCGGAAGACCTCCAAAAATAATTGAAGATAATGATAAATCAAGTGAGCGAAACAACCCTTTGAGACCCATGTCTCTTTCCGGAAATAAATTTATGATTATTTCTGATGTACACGGCAATATTGATGCATTTGAATCTGTTTTAGATAATTATAAACAACATGTTGACTTTGTACTATCTCTTGGTGATGTTGTAGGTTATGGACCCTCTTCTATAGAATGTTTAGAACACCTAAACAATGCATACAAAGTTGTAAGTATTCTTGGGAATCATGAAGAATTTTTATTAAATGGAACAGGGGTAGGTACACAAGATTTAGCAAG
>CAZYEG010000303.1:0-1970 GCA_964646365.1 uncultured Methanosarcinales archaeon | reverse complement strand
AATGAGGAGTGAGCTTGGCGAACGACGAATGAACCCTTTAAGCCCTGTTAAACTCGTTTTCGGTTACGAAGTTCCGAAAACCTGCGTCCGCAGAGTCGAATTTTCACTTATATAATTTCGAGCGTAGCGAGTGTATATGTGCGAAGCACGAGTTGGGGGCGTTCTATCTAGCACGAAGTGCTTCAGAGAACAAGAATCAACTTTGAAGGAGTAACATTTAGTAAAACTAATAAATAACCTTTTATTCCAATATATAACATGAAAGTTAACTTAATTTATCCAATAGATATCGAAGTAGCTGGAGATAAAGGTAGAACAGAGCTTCCTCCTTTAGGATTATTGTATGTTGCATCGTCCCTTAAGAAAGAAGGTCATAAAGTAAATGTTGTAGGTATTGACGAAAAAACTATCGATTTACCTGAAAGTGATTTAGATGGTCTTGCAATTACTGCTTCTACAACATATCCTAAATTTCAGAGATTAGCAAGAGAGGTTCTTGCTACTAGAAAGACAATAAAAATTGCTGGTAATACTCATTCTCATGCATTTTCTCAAAGTACTTTATCTGATTTAGGTTTAGATGCAGTTTTTATTGGAGAATCTGAAGAATCATTACCTAAATTTTTAAGATATTTGAACTCTTCTGATAATGTTATTGAAGCTTTAAGAAACATGGATAGTGTAGCTTATCTTAATGAAAAGGGAGTTTATGTTCCCAATAAAACAGTTGCTAAAGTATCTGATGTTAATTCTTTAGCTTTTCCAGCTAGAGAATTAATGCCCAAAGAGAATATTCTTCTTGAAAATAGGTTAAGAGGAACAGATAAATTAATAACAACATTTGTAACTAGTAGAGGTTGTCCATATTCTTGTAATTTCTGTGGTAATTTAAATAATGGTTCTGTTAGATATAGATCTGGAGAAAATATTAGAAGAGAAGTTGAATCTTTAAGGGGGATGTACTCAGATTTTGGTGGTTTGCTGATTATGGATGAAACATTTACATTATCCAAAAATCATGTAATTGAAACAACAGATTCTATTAAAGATCTTGGAATTCAATACGTAGCAAGTAGTAGGGCAGATAGAATGTCACCTGATGTTGTTTCTGCATTAAAAGAATCTGGATGTATGGAAGTAAAATTTGGGGTTGAAACTGGAAGTCAATATTTGTTAGATAGGATGAATAAAAAAGCGAATATTGAAAAATTTAAGCAAGGAATCAAAACTGCTGCTGAAGGTGGATTGTATACAAAATTATTCTTAATGCATGGTTTTCCTGGCGAAAATGAGGAAACAACTACTGAAACAATAAATATGTTGAAGGAATTGCAACCCTATGTTAGAAGGATAGCGCTTTATAGATTTGTTCCTTTACCAGGTTCACCAGTATATAACAGGTCAAAAGAATTTGATTTACACATTGGCGAAGATCCTACAAGATTCCACATATACCACAATAATGAACATTGGTGGGGAAGTAAAGACGATTTTAAGATTGTACAAGAACAATATCAGGGACTGGAATCTGCAGTAATTTCATTATTTGGAAAAGTTAACTAAGTATTTAAAATAAGCTTTATTGCTTCATATTTTGGTTTAGCGATTTCTTTTGCTTCTGGAATTAATAATTTGTTCCAGCTTTTTTCATATTTTTTCAATAAGGTTTTTCTACATTGATTCGTAGATTCTTTTTTCAATACAAAAGCATAATGTGCTAATGCGAGTAAATTATCAAAATGAGATAATGCATCAGCACTCGCAACAATTTTTGCTTCAATAGATTCTGGAATATAATTTTCATCAGATGAATGAGTAATTATGCAATGCCTAACTTGCTGAATCTTTTCTTGTGGATAATTATATTTATTCAAAATTTTTACTGCTTCTTCAGAACCATTTACATGATGAAGATCTCGCTTTCCATCACGAATTTTTATTATATCATGTAGCCATGCAGATAATTCACA
>CAZYEG010000302.1:0-1984 GCA_964646365.1 uncultured Methanosarcinales archaeon | reverse complement strand
TTTTTTATAGTTATAGAGGCATTTTGAGGTTGTGAAAAGAATCGAAGTCACCATGTATTGTGGTGACTTTTGATATTTTTGGAGAATTAGTAAAAAAGAGATATTATAATATCTCAAATATTTTGGTAATTAAAAACCAAAAAAACTATTGACACCCTATATTCCATTGTGGTACAATTTTGGTATAGGAAAACCAAAAAAATGAGGAGTGAGTGTTTTGGAAAATAAAATTAAGCAATTATTTTGGAATATTAGTAATGTAATAAGAGGGTATCATTCACAACGAGAGATGTTTGATGTGTTTGTTTCAGTATTCTATCTTTACTATATATCTAGTAAGTACAACGCTGACATTAGAAACATCAGGGTTAATAAGGAACAATTGAAATCTGCAAACATTACAAAGGAAGAACTTGAAGTACTAGATTATTTTGAATCCTTACCATATTTTAATACTTTTAAAAAGACGGATTTGGATTTGGTTTTAAATGAGTTATCAAAATTCGAACCAAGTACTTATATTTATATAATTGGACAATTGTTAAATATAGATCATTTTGAAATAGGTGAAGCAACTACTAATATATATCTAACTAAACTTTCTCAAAAATTATTCGGTGATATTAATGGTTCTTTCGCAGATTTATGTTCAGGATATGGTACATTCATACTTAACACATTTAGCGGAAATGAAAAAACTGAAATAATTGATTCATATGAGTTGAATGATAGTAATACTTATATCCAGAGAGCTTTATGCATAATTATGGGTATAGAGAGTAATGTCCATAGAGCCAATGTTCTAACTGATTTAGGAGATTTGAAATATGATTTTATTTTTAGTTCACCTCCATTAGGTCTAAGAGTACAAAGACAAATCGTTGAACAAAGTATTCATAGTTCTGAAAGCATTATTAGTAATTATCTTAGAGCAAATTCAACTGAATGGTTATTTGTAAACAAAGTTTTAAGCAGCCTTAAAGCCAAAGGGAAAGCTATTGTTATCGTTTCAAATGGAACGCTCTTTAAAACTGTTGATTTAGATATAAGAAAAACAATTATTGAAAATGGCATGCTTGAAGGTGTCATCAACTTATCGAGTGGATTGTTGGGAAGACATACAGGTATCGAAGGAAGTATATTGATTTTTAAAAGCAATCCAAAAGACCACATCAAAATGGTAGATGCTTCAGAAATATATTCGAAAGAACGTCATAATAAATATTTAAGCGATTCAGATATTGATAGAATCATAGAAATGTATGAATCAAACGAATCACAAATTACTGTAGAATCACTTAGAGAAAACGATTATGTATTGCTAAAGAAAAGATATGAATTTGTGGGTGAGTTAGAAGAGTTTATTACTGTTGGAGATGTAATTGAAGATACATTTAGAGGTATCCAAATTTCATCAAGAGATTATGAGAAAAAGATTGTAAAAAAAGGTACTGAAGGTAGTATTCAATTATTATCTCTTGGAAATATCTCAGAACATTTCATTGATCCTAACTTAGACACAATCAATCCTGATGGAATAAGATATCAGAGATACATTCTTGAAGATGGTGATTTTATTATTTCAGCTAAGGGATCAAAAATCAAAACATCGGTTTACGATAAATCAGTACTTAAGCATACTACAGTGCCACTTGGGAATGTCATGGTTCTAAGGATTGACAAAGCGAAATACAATCCACACTTTTTAAAAGTATTTTTAAATACACCATTAGGATTAAAACTGCTTGAAAATGCTCAAACTGGTTCTACAATTGTTAATCTAAACAAGAAGAACCTTTTAGAACTTAAAATACCAAATATTAGTTTGGAAGAGCAAAAGAAAGTAGCTGTTGATTATTTAGTTACACTAGATAGTTATTCTTATGCATTGAAGGAACTAGAAAAGAAACAACAAGAACTAGATAATTTCTTTGAAAATATAAGTTGGGAGTGATGAGATGCTATTAAGTCAGGATAAGTTGGA
>CAZYEG010000301.1:0-1985 GCA_964646365.1 uncultured Methanosarcinales archaeon | reverse complement strand
CTTGTAATAAAGAATGCTGGAATGACTGAAAGCATAGATATTATAATCGGGACATAGAATATAGCACCCATTAAACTTATATTGCTATTAAAGATTTTTAGAATTTTGTAAATCCAATACTGGACAATGACGTGAAAGTGGGGATTTTTGCCCATTGGTCTTCCGATAGGAGCAAGCATATGATTATTCCAAGGTGTTCCATCCTTTAATTCATCGTAATGATGTCCATCTTCAACAATATTTCTTGTTGTTCTATAGAAAGTGTAAGGATCAATCGCTAACAAATAAGTGTTACCATCTTCATCTTTGAAGTGCTCCTTAATTGTATTGGCATTTTCTGCTACCTGTTGATCAATCATCGCTTCATTTTGTTCGAGATAACTCTCAAAATTTGAATTGATTAGATTGTCTTTATTGGATTGGGGCAGATTTGGGAACTGTGCATTTACCTGTTGAGCAATATTATTTTTGTAGTAATTTTCAACATTATTTCTTGACCAATCTTCTGCCATAGGAAGGTTTGCTGGATACATCCTAAAGAAAACACTTAGAAATAATGGTATAAGTATTAGTAGAATTATTCCATATTTTTGAAAAATTGGTATTACTCTTTTAAAATCAAATGAGATATCTTGATCTTCATCATCAGATACGCTTTTAGTATGATTATGTTCTTTTTTCTTAAAAATATTCTTTATTTTTGAGAAATCTATTGATATTTCTTCATTGTTAGCTGTGTTTTGGTCCTCTTCACTCATATTAATACCCCCAGATATCAAAATAACGCCTCCTTATATATAAAGATTATGCATCTGATTCTCGTATATTTGAGCTTCTATAGACATAAGGTTTTTAAATACTTTACCCCTTTAAACATTCAGAATGAAACTACCATTTGATAAAAAGAAAATTGAAGAAGTTAAGAATAAGTGGCCAACGCCTTTTCATATATATGATGAGAATGGTATTAGAAATTATGCTAAAAGATTATATAAAGCATTTTCATGGGTTCCTGGTTTTGAAAATCACTTTGCTGTAAAAGCTCTACCGAATCCATATGTAATGAAGATTTTAAAAGAAGAAGGAATGGGAGCAGATTGCAGTTCACTTCCGGAACTAATGCTTGCTGAAAAAGCTGGAATTACTGGAGAAGATATTATGTTTTCTTCAAATGATACACCAGCTGAAGAATTTCTCAAAGCAAAAAAAATGGGAGCAATAATTAATCTTGACGATATTTCACATATTGATTTTTTAGAGAAAACCACAGGAATGCCTGAACTTATCTGTTTTAGATATAACCCTGGACCATTAAAAAAAGGAAATGCAATAATTGGTCATCCTGAAGAAGCTAAATACGGTTTTACTAGAGAACAATTATTTGATGGTTATAAAAAAGTAAAAGAAATGGGTGTTAAGAGGTTTGGTCTACATACAATGGTTGCATCAAATGAGCTTGATCCAAAATATCATATAGAAACCGCAAAAATGCTTTTTGAATTGGTGTTAGAGATCAAAGAAAAGGTGGGAATCGATATTGAGTTTATCAACCTCGGTGGAGGATATGGAATTCCTTACAAGCCAGGAGAGAAGGAGATAGATTTGGAATACATTTCTGGTGAAATCAAAAAATTGTATGAAGAAATGGGTCTTGATGGACTAAAAATCAAGATGGAGTCGGGAAGAATGATCACTGGACCTTATGGGTGGCTTATTACCACTGTAAGACACATGAAGCATACGTACAAGGATTATGTTGGATGTGATGCATGCATGGCAAATCTGATGAGACCAGCACTTTATGGTGCATATCATGAAATCACTGTTTTAGGAAAAAAAGGTAATGATCATAAGTATGATGTGACTGGTTCTCTTTGTGAAAATAATGATAAATTCGCAATAGACAGAATGCTTCCTGAGATTAAAGAAGGAGATATCTTAGCAATTCATAATAGCGGCGCACATGGACATGCAATGGGATTTAA
>CAZYEG010000300.1:0-2014 GCA_964646365.1 uncultured Methanosarcinales archaeon | reverse complement strand
GATAGTTTCAGATGAGAAACGATAACTGATTTTATTAAAGTTAATAACATGTGCAAAAATGAATATTTTAATTCAAAGAGGAGTTTTACTTAGTTGAACTATCAAAAAGGGAAATTGATTCAATTGTAATTCTCATATAATCAAGTTTTCATTTGAGCTCTCTATCAAATACCATTTATTACATTGCATTTAAACAGGTCAGTAATAATATACCTTATTACATTTTCGAATCCAAATATTTACCCGTTTCTTTATGTCCAAAATCCGGTATCATATAACAAAACAGATCTATTAAATCTTTCTTTGTCCATTCTGCAGAGATCTTCAAGTTTTGTATTGTTTGAGAAAAACACTCAAGTTTATCTTGATCGAAATTAGGTTTGTTCTTAATCACACCTAGGTTCTGATACTGATTCATGTTAACTATTTCATCTTCAGTATAAAACTCCTCAAAAACTTTTTCTCCTGTTGTATCACTCACACTAAAGAAACATGGCCATATTCCTTTTTTAGGTAAGGACTGAACTAATTCCCGGGCCATATATTCAGAAGAACAAAGGTAAGGTTCATACCCTATACATTCTAAATATTTAACCGCGATATCAACAAATGAGATTAAATGTAAAGTATTGCTTAATTTAGGAAAAAAGATCTCTCTATTCTCTCCAAAGATACATGACATCAAACAAAGTTCGCCAGCCTCTTTTGGTATTACAAAAAATCGCTTAATATCATTAGGCGCTACTATTGGTTGCCTTTTTTGAATTCGTTGATTAAAACCATACAATAATGATCCATCTGAAAAGGCAACATTTGCAAACCTAGCTGTTGAAATATTTATCTCTTTGCTTCTTTGCATAATAAACATTTCCATAATCCGTTTGGAAGCACCCATCATATTTACAGGCTGCTTTCCAAAATGCATCATACTCAATAGAGCCTACATCCAAAGCAAACGTTTGAAAGTCACCATCAATATAACCGAATGAACTTCTGATATCGCGTACAAGTTCAACCATATTGTTTTCACTAATATCAACAATATGAAGTTTTTTAGGATTACGTTTGAAGATTTCTTTGGTAACGGCTTGCCCAATAGAACCAGCACCTCCAATTACTAAAAAACGGGAGTTGCTAACAATTTGCTTTAACTCCGCTTCGTGTGAAGCAATGTCTGTTTCAAAAAGTTCTTTTTCTCTACCTATTAAATTGAGTATGTTCATTTCAAACAAAATTATCTTGGCATTATTATTATTTACAATTTAATAATCTTTTCTGTTTCCTCCGCTATCATATTCCTCATATCAACTATTAATTTAGAGTGTGTTTTTATGAGCTCCATATCTAAATTCTTATGATTGGTTGTGAGAACGATACAATCTGCCTTCGCCAAGGCTTCGGTTGACAAGTCTGCGGATGTATACTCTATAATTCCCCCCATCTTTAGGACAGGTTTTTCTCATTTTTAAGGATTATTTTTTCTTTATGCAACATGTTTGAGTTCTTGTCGATACACCGATACCGGAGTTTGCTTTTTCAGGCTTGAATGTCTTCTTTCATTGTTGTAGTAATCAAAGTATTTAGAAAGTCCTTGATAAGATTCTAAGCCATCAGCTGCCGGGTAAATATAAACATGCTCGTATTTAACACTTCTCCAAAGACGCTCAATAAAGACATTATCAATAGCTCTTCCTTTACCGTCCATGCTCAGTTTAAGTTCTCTGGTTTTCACTACATATTCAGAGAATATTTCTGAGGTAAACTGAGATCCCTGGTCGGTATTTATTATTTCCGGAGGTCCATAACGTTCTATCGCTTCATCTAGGGTTTCTCTGCACCATTCTGCAGTCATCGTATTGCTCAGGGACCAGTTCACAACGTACCGGCTGTACAGATCAATCACAGCCACCAGGTAGAGATATCCTCCTTGCACAGGTATATAGGTTATATCCATGGCCCATTGAAACGGTCCCAATGTCTTGGACAAAATAGAAGCTAACTTAAGGTTAATAAT
>CAZYEG010000299.1:0-2016 GCA_964646365.1 uncultured Methanosarcinales archaeon | reverse complement strand
CTTGCAATCACACCGTGAGAGAACTCATGAATAACTGCGAGAATAAATATTGAAAGTATCCAATAGACAAAAGGCACATAAAATCCACCTTTAACTGGAAATGGTAATACCAAACCAACTGCTTGTGCAGCAATTTTTGGTTGAGTAAAAAGCATTATGAAATTTTTTATCAATTCATAAGATATCAAAATCATTCCTAGAAATCCAACAACAATACCAGTATAACTAAGTCCTTTTAGAATTCGTGGAAATTTCTTAGCTAGACTATTCATGGCTTTTAGTCCAAGCTTTGTCTTATACATTGCAAAGTATAGCACTGGACCTAGAATCTTCTGAATTGTAAGCTTTTTCTTATTAATTAAGAGAAAAATGCCAAGAAAAATAAAAAATAAAATTGCAATAGCAATCTGTATATCCATTTTAGGATTTATTTCTTCCTCACGACTCTTAATGCTTTACTCTTACATTTCTTGCATGAAATTTTTCCAGCAAGTACTTTCATGTTAGGTGCACGAGTCTTGGATTTACATTTCTTGCATACGAATACGTTTTTATATAGCCTTAAATCAGCTTCTGGTACTTTTGCCATTATTATTCACCTAGTCAGATTTTACTTGTTTCATTACTTTATCAGTAAGTATTACCCAGTAAAGAATATTACATCCTTCAACAACCTGGTCTTTAAGATCTTCTTCGATTTTCATATCAAATGTCTCAAATGTTTCTGAGTCCATAACATTTGCCATATCGCCAGCTATTGAAAGAACCTGTGCAGTTCTCTTGTCAATTAAAGGGACGTCAACTTGATCGTGTCCTGGCATAACAAGATTTCTTTTCTTTCCGTCAATTAGCCCAACAGCCATCATGTTAACCTTTGCGTGGCCGTGTTTTCCTGGTCTTGATGTTGCTGTACTTACAACCTTACATGCTGCTCCATCTACAACTACATATGCACCTTTTTGTAAGCCACCAATGCTTGCTTTTTTTGTATCTCCTTCCATTAATAATCACCGTTATAAATATTATATTATTTAGAGTAAAGGTGTGATTTATAAAGGTTTTGGAAAAGACTGTAAAAACATTTATTAAGCTCCAATATTGAGGTAATATTATAAAAAAAAAGAAAAAAAGCCTCTCCTGTCCTTATTCATCCCGTTGAGGCAAAAATATGCGAGGGATGGGATTCGAACCTTTCCGTTAAACCGCACTAACCGGCTTAATCACGGACCTACTAAAGGACAGGATATCTCATTTACAAATGAGTGTCCATCTACAAAGCTTAAGTCCTGCGCATTTGACCAGACTCTGCAACCCTCGCGTTATAGGATTAGACAGATAGGACCCAGTTTAAAAACATTTCTACTAACTAAAGAAAAAACTTCTTCTCTTTTTGTGTCTTACAACTCTACCAAGTCTTTTTTCAATCTCTTTAGAATTTTCAAATTTCTCTTCTTCTTCTTTGAATTTTTTTGTATGAGTATAAGTCTTATTCCCAGAAGTCTTAAACTTCATTTTCTTATGAAGCATCTCATGATGCATCACATAGTCAATCGCTTCATCATCTTCTGCAAGATTTGTAGATATTGTGATCGTGTCAGTTCCATAATCATAAGAGCCAAGTTTTCTTACCGTATTATTTCCCCATACTAAGTTTGGCATTGTAATCATCCCAGAGAAATATTGGTCATTAACCCTTTCAAATGATTTTTTCAACACCTCATCAACATTATCTTTAGGTACTGCAATATGAATATTTTTCAAAAATAGGTCATAAAGATCAATATTGGTAGTCTTTATTTTAGTGCCCATTGCTCTATTCAAAAGATGCTGGATAAGTCCAATTTTAATATCTTTATCAACATGCATCCATTGTTTAGAAAGATTAAATGTATATTTGTCTCGTCCATATTTTACATTCGCATTATATCCTTTAAATTTACCAGAAAACTTTATCTCAAAGCTAAATCTTCCTTCATACTTATCTGGATATAACCCCCTGAATGCTTCATCTACTAT
>CAZYEG010000298.1:0-2035 GCA_964646365.1 uncultured Methanosarcinales archaeon | reverse complement strand
GGTGTCTGTGAAGGTCAGTCCCGATGGGATACTTACCTGTCCGGAATGTGCAACGCTGAATCCGTGCGAGACTGCAGGGAATACACGTTGTTCGGCATGCGGGCAACTCATCAACGCACAGTTCTAATGCAAGATGGCAAGAGTCAGGAAAAGTTAAAACCTTTTCCTGGTCTCTTGTTTTTTATTTTAAAAAAATTTCTTTAATTATTTACTATATAGAAAATAATTCAATTCCCCCCATAACTTTTATAAACAATCCTCATTTTTCGTTAATAAATGGACTTACCAAAACATTATGATTTTAAAGAAGCTGAACCAAGGCTTCAACAATACTGGGAAAAGAATAATACTAACAAGTTTGACAAGACTTCAAAAAAACCTATTTACTCAATAGATACTCCTCCACCAACAGTATCTGGCAAGATGCATCTTGGTCATGCGTTTTCGTATGCACAGCAGGATTTCGTTGCAAGATATAAGAAGATGCGTGGATTTAGTGTGTTCTATCCTTTTGGTACAGATGATAATGGTCTTCCAACAAAGCTTTTGGTAGAAAAAACAAAAAAAGTTCGTGCTCACGATATGGAAAGAGGAGAATTTGTTAAGCTTTGTCTAAAAACTTTAGAAGAAGAACTTCGTCCTAAGTATATTGCAGATTGGAAAAGAATAGGTATGAGTTGTGATTTCTCATTATTCTATACTACAATTAATGATCATTGCAGAAAGATTTCACAAAAATCTTTCATAGATCTTTACAAATCAGGTAGAGAGTATCGTGCTGAGGCTCCAGCAATGTATTGTCCTAAATGTCGAACAGCAATCTCTCAAGTAGAATGTGAAGATAAAAGTGTTTCATCATTCTTTAACGATATAGTATTCAAGGTTGATGGTGAAAATTTAGTAGTAGCTACAACCAGACCAGAACTTTTACCTGCATGTGTTGCAGTATTCTATCATCCTGAAGATGAGAGATTCCATCATCTAAAAGGCAAGATGGCAAAGGTTCCGCTGTTTGATTTTGAAGTTCCTATTCTTGAGGATGAAAGAGCGGATCCAGAGAAAGGTACAGGAGTTGTAATGTGTTGTACGTTTGGAGATTCAACTGATGCAGAATGGCAAAAAGCTCATAATTTACCGATTAAAGAGGCTATTTCAAGAAATGGTAAGATGACAGCTTTGGCAGGAAAGTATGAAGGTAAAAAAATAGAAGAAGCACGAAAAGAAATTATTGAAGACATGAAAGAGAGCAATCTTTTATTAGAACAAAAACCAATTACTCACGATGTTAATGTTCACGAAAGATGTGGAACACCAATCGAATTTATTCATTCTAAACAATGGTTTATCAAGTATCTTGATTTGAAAGATGAATTTCTTAAATTAGGAAATAAAGTAAAGTGGCATCCAACACATATGAAGAATAGATTTGATAATTGGGTTGGTGGTTTGCAATGGGATTGGTGTATTTCAAGACAGATTTATTTTGGTATTCCTTTTCCAGTATGGTATTGTAAGGATTGTGATGAAGTTATTCTTGCTGAGGAAAAAGATTTACCTGTTGATCCTATGGAGGATAAGCCTCCTGTTAAAAAATGCCCAAAATGTGGATGTAAAGAATTTATCGGAGAGAAAGATATTATTAATACTTGGGCAACATCTTCATTAACTCCTACAATTGTTAAAGAGTTGTTTAAAGATGAAAAAATTTACAAAGAATTAGTAAAAAATCCAATGGACTTTAGGCCTCAAGGACATGATATTATTTCATTTTGGTTATTTAACACAGTTGTAAAGAGTAAATTGCATTTTAATATGATTCCTTGGACTGATTGTTTTATCAATGGTTGGATATTGGATCCTCATGGTAAAAAAATGTCCAAGTCTAAAGGTAATGTTATTGAACCTCAAGGAATGGTAGACAAGTATGGAGCAGATGCATTAAGATTTATGTCTGCTGCATGTAGATTAGGAGACGATTTTCCATTCCAAGAAAAAGAATTAGTTACTGGAAGAAAAATTACTACAAAGTTATGGA
>CAZYEG010000297.1:0-2038 GCA_964646365.1 uncultured Methanosarcinales archaeon | reverse complement strand
TTAGGGTCATACTTTATTGCAAAAGTTGACGCTGTAAAATCACTAATCTGTGTCAATATTGCCCCAATAATTGAAATCAATATCGTTTCTTCTTTATTCTTCTTACCAAGAATTTCATAAGATTCTCTTAATGCCTTTTTCTTATCTTTAACAAGTTTATTTAATTTTTCTACATTAAAATTTGAAAAAATTTTATAATAATCTTCAAAAATATCATTAGTTTTCTTAAGCAACTTCATTGCTTCCGGAGAAATCTTCTTACTAGACGACAAACCAGATAATTCTTGACAAATATATTTATAATTATCACACACTTTTTCTAAATTCCAAACAATCACATACAAAAATGTAGAATCTTTTGGGTTATCAATCAAACCTATATTAATCGCTCTTTGACAATAATTAGTCAATTGATTATTTGTCTTCTCTAAAGGTATTAAATTCATAAGATGATCATACTTCCCTTGACTAATATAATCGTAACATGACTTTGCCATTGAAACTGCAACCATAAATGCTCTATTAAGAGTTTTATCAAATTCATTCTCGAGATTTTTTGTAAGATTCTTAATTACACACGAATTAATTGTCTGATTCACAATAATATATCCAATAAATTGTTCTTTTATTACATTATCAATTAAATCCAAACTTACATCCTCATCAAACTTTACATGTATCTCATCAAAACCATATTTTTCTAATGCTGGTATACTCCAACGAATAAGCGTCTTATCCATACCACTTAAATCAATATAAGCCTGACTTATTTTCTTCTCAGAAATAGATGTAGCTATGTGTAAAACATTATTATTATCCTCAATATCAATCTCATCGCCCGGCTTAACAGAATTATTCAAACACCATTTAGAAGGCAGTGTTATAGTTAAGGTATTATGTCCCTGTTTGATGACTTTTCTTTTCATATTCATAGTAAATACGTCAGAATATATAAACTTTACGAAATATATTGTGTTTTTAAAAATATAGTGATATAGTGATAAATATATTCCTTATGGATAACTAATATATACCACGTAATTAATACTAATATTACCAGAATGATAACAGAAAAAGACAGGAAAATTATAACACATCTCCGAAACGACGCGAGAAAGAAGGTAACAGAGATTGCATTGGACATAGATATCCCGGCAACAACAATATACGATAAAATAAAATCACACAAAAGGAAAGGAATTATAAAAAAACACACTACATTGCTTGACTATTCTAAATTAGGATACAACACGAACGTAATGTTGGCTTTCAAGGTTGAAAAAGAGAAGAGACAAGAACTAAGTGATTATTTACACAGACATCCAAACGTAAACACTCTATTCAGAACAGATTTCGGATATGACTATTTAGCTGAAGTGGTTTTCGAAGATTTTTCACAACTAAGAGAATTTCTTGACGATACTGAAAGCGGTTTCAATGCTAAAGACACTCAGATATTCAACTTAATCAAAGAACTCAAGAAAGAAGAGTTCCTAAGCTAGGGGGATAAACAAAAACCAGTATAGCGATAGCTATGGAGAATCAAAATGGCACCTGTAGAAATGAACAAATTTTACCAACTCGGACAGAGAATTCATGATGGCATACTAGAAGAGAAAGGGATGGATGATGGAAGAGGTAAAAATATACCAGCCAACTGTGCTTACGAAGTAGGACTTGAAATCGGAAGAGCACTCACAAGAAACGGACAGGAATATTTTCTATTAAGCGGCGACGGCAGAAAAGACACACCAAGAATCATGGATGAACTTTCAAGCGCCCTTGTTGAATCCGGAATCAATGTAATATATGCCGGCGCACAAAGCACTACACCCTTATTCGAAGTATAAAGAGGAAAACTGGGAATCAGTGGTGCAAACGTTACAGCATCACATCAAGACCATGAATACAACGGAATAAAGATTATATACGATAGAAATGCAACTGCAAATACAACAAAAGGACACATCTCAGAAGGAAAGTTCCACATCAGAACCCAGTCTGAACAAGAAGCATGCAATGACGCACAAGAGTTTAT
>CAZYEG010000296.1:0-2039 GCA_964646365.1 uncultured Methanosarcinales archaeon | reverse complement strand
GTCTTATAGGAAAAGGTTATTATTTTGATGGGAATGCTGATAAGATTGTAAGTACACAGATTAGTAGGGGTACAACTCTTAAGAATGAGTCTGTATCTATGTGGGTGAATCCGTCCGATAGTCAACCTGATTCTTATGCAGCAATATTTGCTATAATGTTAAGCGATTCACATAATCCACAAATTGAAGTTAGAAAGTGGAACACTGGTACAATACAGTGTATACTTACAGGGAACTCTGCAACAGTTGGAACTTCAACAACTGTACCTGATAATGAATGGTCGCATGTAACTTGTACGTATAGAAAGGTTGGTGCTACTCAAATGAATTTGTCTATTTACGTTAACGGTGTTCTTCAATCAACGGCGCTTGGTACTCCGTCATCTTATCAGTATGGTGGTGAAGAAATACATATTGGTACACAGAAATCTGCTTCTAGCAGAGATTATAAAGGGTATGTTGATGAAGTAAGATGGTATCAAAATAAAGTATTGTCTCAAAATGAAATCCAAGACCTTTACGAACTTGGTAGTCATCACATCCTATGGAATGATTGGAGTGCGCAAGAAGTTGCAGTTGATAATACCGCTTTAATTGTTAATAACACTGGTAAATTTATGCAATATCAAACTACTTTCAATACAGATAATGTGAAAAGTACTACGTACATCTTGAATAAAACTATTGTAAATTATCTTTATGTTCCTGCTCCTGTTGTTGGTAGTGTAACATTGAACACTACGTCTTCAGGAAATGATACTTATCAGAATTTGACTTCAAGTGTTTCTGTTAGTGATCAACAAGGAGATAATGTTACTCTTGCTTATAATTGGTATAAAGATGAAGTGCTTAATGCTACATCTTTGATTACTGATGGACTGGTTTTATATTATCCATTAAATAATGATACGATGGATTATTATGGAAATAATGATGGAACAAATGATGGTGCTATAAGGAATGTTTCTGGCAAGATTGGCTCTTCTTATTGGTTTGATGGAAATCTTAAGAGTATTAATACTGGGGTAAAGACTCCAACCGGTGCTAAAACAATTAGTGCTTGGGTATATCCTACTGATGCAACACATACAAATGTTATTGACACAATAGCTGGTGAAACAGACAGTTCAAATAATGCATATGGAAATTTGTTTTATTGGCATCATAATAATCATAATTTTTCATATCGTCTGTTCAAGAGTGTATCTGGAAATTATAGGATAGAATTGGATTCTCCTCAATATGAACCACATAATTGGTACCATGTTGCTGTCACATGGGACGGTACAACAGATCCAGATGGCGCAAAGATGTATGTTAATGGAGAAGTTGTTGCTACTGACACATCCGACAGTTTAGAAAGTGTTGAACCAAGCTATAACTTTACTATTGGAGACGATTATTATTATCTGCAAGATCGTACTTTTGAAGGTAATATTGATGAAGTTATGGTTTTCAATCGATCGCTATCTGCCACTGAAATTTCTCAATTGTACTATGGAGGACTTAATGGTGGAAGAGATTTGAGTAGCTCAATTACAGCCAAAGGAGACAACTGGACGCTTGGTGTAAAAGGTTTAGACAGTGAAGAGATTGGTGATGAAAGTAATTCTTCTGCATTGCAAGTGCTTAATACTATCCCGACAATTTCATCTGTAAGTATTTCTTCAACAGATAATGATCTTAATGATACTTATCAGAATCTAACTTCAACAGTATCTGTCAATGAATTTGATTCTGAGAATGTAACACTTGCTTACAATTGGTATAATGATGGAAGTCTAAATGCGACAACGCTAATTACTGACGGACTAGTTGGCTATTGGCCATTGAATAATGATACACTTGATTATTGGGCAGAAAATGATGGTTCAAATAATGGCGCATCTAAAACAAGTGGTAAAATTGAAGGAGGATATTATTTCGATGGAGGCGATCTGATTACTACAAGTTATAGTGATTATAATCCAGAACTGTGGAGTGCAAACATCTGGATGAGATATGAAAGTTCTACGGGTACATGGATGTCTCTTTTATCT
>CAZYEG010000295.1:0-2043 GCA_964646365.1 uncultured Methanosarcinales archaeon | reverse complement strand
ATCCAATGATGTGAAACTATAATCTGGATTAGTTAAATGAGGGTTATGGCTTGGAGCAATATATGTGCTTAATGGAGATCTTGTAATTCTTCCAATATACGGAATAGATTCAAGTGCTCTTTCAACCTGATAAGACAATACTGGACCATAAGAAGAAACATAATCCCCTATAGAAACTGCAACAACATTTCTTAAATCTTCAGGAGTAACTGCTTCTCTTATTCTTCGTGCCCTCAATACACTAGCCATTAATTCTACAGCACTATTTGTTCTTTTTGCCATGGAGAATCAGAGTTTAATGCTCTTTTTAAATCTTTCGTTTATAACTACTATGAGGTAATTAATTTATTGTGTATTGATTGGCTACAATAAACATTTAATTCATTCTTAAATATAATCTCGTTATACAAAGCAGGATATTCATCAGGCATCATCCCTTTATTTATGCCTTGATTCACCTTATCACAAATATACCATTCAGAAAAAGGATCTTTGATTAATTTTGAATCATCTTTAGTAGATTTTAAGCTGTGTAAATAATCACTAACTTGTGAACTATCTTCAAGATTTACAAGAACAAAAATATTATCTTCTGGAATATTTTCTCCATATAAAAGATGATAACCTCTTTCTAATGGATAAAAATCATTTTGCGATAAAGGAGTAATTGAATATCTAGATATTGAGTAATCTTCTTTAATCTGCGCACTAAATAAATTCATATAAGAATTATCCTTCAATTTAACAACCCATATACCAGCTTGTGCCTGTTGTAATGGTTCTGGTTTATCTTGTTGTATTTCATTCTTAATCTGGCATCCACAGATTACTATTATTAGGATAATCAGACCAATCCAATAATATTTTTTAATGTTTTTAGCCATGTCAATCATTTTCAATTCATATTTTGAATTTCAGCAGCAATTCTAGTTACATCATCAATTGGAACTTCTGTTATTCCTTGCTTCCAAAGATTTCCCAAATATTCCCCTAAAGATTTACATTCTGCTCCTTTTGCTGTAACTAGATTTATATCAACAACTGTCCCACTTCTCCATAAATCAGAGAGAACATTAACATCATCCATGTTTACAGATGAATCTCAATTAAAATCATATTCATGGAATCCCAAACTTATACAATTATAATTTTCATCAAATGGTCCCAAAGTCGGATTTGAATCATCACAATCTTTTTCAGCTTCACAAGTTATTGGGCAGGTATCGGGCATTTGTTCAGTAATTCCCCAGTTGCAGTAGTTATCATTATCTTTATCAATACAGCTAATTTCAAATGAGTTTACTGATGGAAAAATGGAGATATCTTCAAGATAATGGACATTAAAACCCGATTCTGGAAGTAATATCTTTGCATATCCTAATTCGCCAGAAGTTGGTCCCCAACTATTCTTGAATATCCAGATCCTATCACCTTCACCTGGTCTACATCTATATATGTCAGAAAGTATTGGAATAATTTGATCAGTTTCGATTTCACCTGCACCACATTTTGTATCATAATACTCATACGCTAGTGGTCTGTTTCCAAAGTAAGGGGGATCATCCGAAGTTCTATCTGTACAAACAGAATTTTTGCAAATTTTGAGACCGCATTCTTCTTTTTTCTCCCAGACATAATTACCATTACATTCTAGAATAAATTCATTTTCACTACCTGCACAAATCGTCTGGGGAGGAATACACATATCACTATTACTACATACTTCTTTTGAAGAGATATAATAATCTTCAAGGCCCCTACATGAATAATCATACCTTAGATTGTTACTTATTTCATATCCTACAAGCTCCATTGCATGGCCCCATGAAAATACTTCTGAGGGTAGTGGTCCATAATTCAGTATTGCACTCCTAATAGAATCCTCATTATTTGCAATTGAATTAACATTTCCATCTAACAATATTCTTTCTTCTGGTACTTGGCAGATGTTATTGCAGGGTTCTTCAGAAGCTGAATAAGGAAAACAAGATTCACTTACAATTCCGTTTCTTTTTATATACTCCAAAGAATTTCGAGGACTCC
>CAZYEG010000294.1:0-2049 GCA_964646365.1 uncultured Methanosarcinales archaeon | reverse complement strand
AAAAGGAGATTGGATTTGTGATCAAAATACAATAAGTGATTTTGAAAAGTATATTAAAAAATAAAAATCCACGGATATATTTCATTAAATTAATCTTTTGACGATAGAATCTTTTACATACCCACCATGCAGAGCCTTCTACAAACACATACACAATAAATAAAATTGCGTACATAATAATCAAAAGTATAAGTATTTTCTGAAGGTGGACATTGATAGCATTACCAAATAATGAAATTCCTGAAGAATATGTTTTCACCGCTGCAGCACCCGCAGACATATCTGTCTGCATTGCAATAAGATATTCAGCAATCTTTGAAAAAATACCTGACGTAATAAAACCAAATAAGAACAGAAACACAACATCAAGCCCCATAGGAAGAAGTATCCACCATTTCTGACGAGTAAAAACTGCCCATGACTCATCAATTAAATCAACAACAGTCTCTCTCCTATTATTTTTTTCAATCATTTTGTATCATTTCTTCAATTTTCTCAAAAGTCAGTGCTCCCTCAACCATTTTCCCATTAATGATATATGTAGGAGTTCCTCTAACACCTAGATTAATAGCTTCACCAAGGTCGCCTTCTATAATCTCTGACTTATTTCCATATTGTCTACAAGATTCAAACACAGTCATATCTAGCTCCAAAATCTGAGCAACCTCTCGATACCTATCATCATTAAGAGACCCTTCAAACAAGAGATCTGCGTATTCTAAAAAGAATCCCTGATCTCTTGCACATTCACTAGCAACTGCTGCAGGAACAGAGTTAGAATGTGTTGGTAAATGTTTGTAAACATAATTAATATCACTATAAATCTTAAGAACATTACTTATCTCTGCATGTGCATCTTTACATATAGGGCATTCAAAATCACCAAACTCCACAACTGTAACATCTGAAGTTGGGTTTGTACCCCTAGAAAAGTCAATCCCTTCCATGGTTGTCTTATTGAGTACAGATTCAATATAATCTAGATTAATATCAGGTGGTGCAAAAAATGCATCTATCCATATTACAAAGAGCATAGAAGATACCACTATCAGGATCATAATATATACAAAATTCTTCTCCCCTTTTTCCAAGTCAAACATTATTAGAAATATTTATATAATCAATATATAAAAGTTATCATATGAAAAAGAAGAAAGGCAATATAAAAACCATTAACACTCTATGGTTTAAGCTTCTTAATGTCTTTTTAGGTGGAGTAATGATCCTAATTGGTGTAGTACTTGTCAATACAGAATTAAAACTTCTAACATGGCTTACCTTAATTGTAGGTATAGTCCTATTTCTAACCGGTATTGTTCGACTTGATTAATAAAAAGTAGAAAAAAATAAAAGAAAAAAAAATAAATTAACAGTTTCCTTGCGGAGCAGATGTTTCTTCACTAATAACTTCGTCACATCCTGCTGGTCTACTTCCCGCTTCGAACTCTGCACACAATGCATTCTTGATTGCTTCTGCACTTCTTGAACCCGCATGCGTCTTTCCATTCACAAGGAATGTCGGTGACGCTGTAGGCGATACAAGACTTCCACTTCTCTCAGTTTTAAGCTGAGCAATTGTGTTACCTTCACTTGTTGCAATCTCAATCCTTTTTGTGTCATAACAAGTCTGTAACAAAGAAACATCTTCTTCTGTTAAAAGTGCTGCTTCTGCTGCACTTTCCCAGCATGTATCCGCATCATTAGAATTACACATGGTGTTAGACTTAAGTGTAAAAGCAAAGAATTTGTCAAATCCAAGAGTTTCTAAAGCACAAAGCTCTCTTACTCCCTGATTTCCTTCTTGCTCACCATGAAGTGAACTAATTGTGTCGCCACTTGCACTCATAATATAATGAGGAACAATATCAACTGTGTCTCCAAGTACATTAGAAACTAATGCCGCTGCCTCATCTGCTGGATTCCCAAAAGGACAAAAGGCCATAACAAAATAATCAAATCTTGGTTTTGTAAGTTCGCCTGTAACTCCCAAAGCTTTTAGGTTTTCTGCAGGATAATTTCCAAGTTTTGCCTCTTCTTCTGCCCTTTTTT
>CAZYEG010000293.1:1705-2051 GCA_964646365.1 uncultured Methanosarcinales archaeon | reverse complement strand
GTTCAAAAAATTGCTTAGACTGTTGATTATTGAGAATTAGGTTCTAAATATTTTTATATTGGAACTAGTCCAAATACAGGCGGGTCACCTTCATGTTTCATCGGTGTTGGTGGTGATCCAAGGTTTAATGGAGCTGCAAATATTGGTTGGGCTCATGCAGGAAGAAACCCTATTGTTGGAATTTTCTTTCCATTAAGTGCTACTTATATGGATGAGGTGGGTGATGTTCCTGCCCCCCTAAGAAATGGTTTTGAAACTCCTTATGTTTTACCGAAAGTAGAATATGCAACTGATGGTGGTAATTTAACATCGTACTGGTATTATCCAGACAGGGTCAGAGAAATTC
>CAZYEG010000293.1:0-1693 GCA_964646365.1 uncultured Methanosarcinales archaeon | reverse complement strand
GATTATTCATTTATAGATTATGATAAATTCATAAAAAGGCTTAATCAGGGAGAATTTAATTCAGAATCAGAAGTTAAGTTAGCTCTTAAAAATTTAAGTGATGAAAATTTCCAACGAATGTTTGATACATATGTTAACGAAACAAAAGGTTACAGTAAAACAATTCCAATAAATATTGATGAAAATGGAGAGTTTGAAATTAATATAACTAATTTATATCCTGGGACTACTTACTACATTAGAGCATCTGCAAACAATAGTGTAAATAAGATTAATAGTACTCTATATAAAATAATGACCCGTCCAAATAAGCCATACAATGCTAAAGCTAATTTAGATGTTAATTCAGTTACGCTGAATTGGAACAAAGGACCAGCATCACAAAAAACAATTATTGAGCGTAATCCTAACGGGGAAACCACCTGGGAGAAAGGAGAAGGTGTTGAAATTTATAATGGTCCGTTAACTTCTTTTATTGACAACGATGGAACAATAGACAGTTTGTATCAACTGTGGAGTTATTCATCAAAAATTAAATATAAAAATGTCTTTTTTGAAAGTTTTGAAATTGATGGGAATAATGATAAAATACCTGATAGTTGGTCATATGATGGAAATTATTCTAGAGAGTTTGGTGAGAATTATTTCTCAAATCCTTCATTTGAACAGGGGATGTTAGAATGGAAGGTAATTTCATCTGGGGATGAAGGGACTCCTAAAATATCTTCTTCTGAATCATTTTCTGGAGACAAGTCTATGCATTTTATTAGTAGGGATTCAGATTATTGTAGAATTGAATTAAATAATTCACCACAATTATCTGTTATTCCTGGAAAAGTTTATGAATTATCAGGATGTGCAAAAGCAAATAACATTATTCAAGGGTATGAATATTGGTATAGACTATTGGGGAATGTAAGATTCTATAACAGTTCAAATGAGGTAATAGATGGAGGCCAACTTAATTTATATTTTGATGCGGGCTCATATGATTGGAAGTGTTTTTCTAGAAGATTCATATCACCAAATGATACAATATATGCAAAATTTGGTGGTGTTGGTATATATGGTAATGGTACTGGTGAAGCTTGGGTTGATAATGTTAGTTTTCTTAGGTCTATACCTAAAAAATATGATTGTAGTTCAAAATTCAGTGTTAGCTATAAGATTAATAGTGACATTGACAAATGTGCAATTTCTTTAATAGGAAATGAATCATGGAATAGCAATTATATTGATATTGAAGGAAATCGTGAATACATCTTGTCTCTATACGCAAAAAGACATGATACTGATATTGAAAACCCAGTTGTAAAAACACATTGGTATGATGAAAGTTATAGTTTGTTAAATACAAACATTATATTATTAAGTAATGTTACCAATGAGTATGCTCAGCATAGTTTCTCATTTAATTCTTCAGAAAATTCTGAATATGTGAAAATAAGTTTATTCGGAGGGGAAGATGAATTAAATTACTTCTTGTATGATACAATCATCCTTATGGAAAAATATGAACTTTCTCAGTATTCATTAAGCTCAATATCTAATAACGTTTGCAATCATGATGGTATCTGTGATCCTAGAGAAACTATTAACAACTGCCCTAGTGATTGTGGATCTGAATTCAGACACAACACGTCTAGATTAAGGCAAAGAAATTTTAGTATAGAAATTGGAGGATCCAGGAGTT
>CAZYEG010000292.1:0-2066 GCA_964646365.1 uncultured Methanosarcinales archaeon | reverse complement strand
GCAGAATTATTACTGATCGTGATGTTTCCTGGGAATGTTAAAGAGTTGTTTGTTGTTAGATTAGATAATGACCAACTTATTTCTCCGTATGAATTATTGTAGACTAAATAATTAAAAATAGAAGCCTTTGTGACGTCCCGGATTCTATATGATGTAGAAATAGGAACCAAATTATTTAATAACGTGTTATTTGCACTATCTGCTAGCAAATATATAGATGAACTTAAACTATTTGTAAAATTATTTTCTGTTACTTGATTTCTACTCGAATTAAGATATAAGACAACACCTGATGATGTACTATTAATTAAATTATTATTTCTTATAATATTGTCTGAACTTCTTTCGATTCTAATTCCTTGATTGCCAACTGCCACATTATTATCTAAGTAAGACTCTGTAGTAGTATAGAGATATAAGCCATACGCATTTCCCCTAGCAACATTCGAAGAAACAACTGTCCCGTTCTGAGACTGTATCATTAATCCATAATGATTATAATTAAATGTAGATTGATTAATTAGATTATCATAACCTTCTATAATGTATGCTCCTGTCCAAGTGTTATTTCTTGAAGTGATATTATAAAGGGTATTGTTTCTACCTCCTCCGGCTAACATTATACCATCATAATTGTTAAAAGTATGAACGGAGTGAATAAGTGAATCATTAACCGAAGAAAAATAAATTCCTTTTGCAGAAGAATCATTAAAACTTGTAATTGTTATGTTGAAGATTGTTAGGTTAATTATATTTGCTCCCAAAACCCCATAACCTAGCCCGTCTCCTGTGATTTTAAAGCCGTTACCGTCAAGCGTTATGTTGTCTGCATTAATATTAAAACATGTACCAGTAGAAGTAAGATTCCCATTCATAATACAACTTTCTGTTACTTGGTCACCGCAAACGAATGTTGTTGTTGCTCCCACACATCCCGTTTCTTGAAGAGTGTAATTGCTAAACCCAGTTACGTTGAATGTGTGTGTTGTGCCATCAGTTGAAAGAAGGTTACAATCTGAGCAGTAAGAACCGTCCTTGAAAATAATTGGAGTTGTTATACCTGTGTTTCGAAGTGTTATGTTGGCTGTTGAATTTAACTTATCAACTATTATGTCACCTAAAGAATTGTAATAAGCGGAATTGTTTGAGATCGTGATGTTGCCTGGGAATGTCAATGAATTATTTGTTGTTAAATTTGTTAATGACCAACTTATTTCTCCATATGAATTATTGTAAATTATAGTATTAGTGAATCCTGTACTTTCATCAGAAATTGTATCTGTATTCTCTGCCATATTAGAATTTAAAAATGTATTATTTTCTGCGCTTGAAGTTAAGAGGACTCCTTGCCCATTTGAATTAACAGTCACATTATCAAAAAGATTATTATCTCCATATATATAGACTCCGTAAGCATAATTACTGAATTCAGAATCTCTAAATATATTATTATCTGCACCGGGATTTAACAATAGACCGTTAGAATATGATGAAACACTAGCATCAAAATTAGTTACAACATTACCAGTACAAAGACCGTTACCAAAATAAAGAGCTGTCATGGGAATGCTATCTTTTATTGTTATATTAGAAATTGTATTATTTGAACTTACGCGAAAATACAACCCATCATTTTCACTTGAAATAGTCATGTTACTAATATTATTTAATTGGTTGTTTGCAAAATAAGCTACACCACCACCAGAAAGAAGAGCACCAAAACCATGGATTCCTCCGTTCATTATAGTTGTTTCATCATAACCATCATTATATACACCCCAGGTATTACTAGCACCATTCCCCGTAATATTAAATCCGCTTAAATCTATTATTACATTATTTGATAGTATATCAAAACAAGTTGTAGTTGCATTCAAATTACCATTCATAATACAACTTTCTGTTACTTGGTCACCGCAAACGAATGTTTGTGTCGCACCGACACAACCTGTTTCTTGGAGAGTGTAGTTGGAAAATGAGGTTACATTGAAGATGTGTGTTGTACCATCAGTTGAAAGAAGATTACAATCTGAGCAGTAAGCACCGTCCTTGAAAATGATTGGAGT
>CAZYEG010000291.1:0-2067 GCA_964646365.1 uncultured Methanosarcinales archaeon | reverse complement strand
AGTTTCAAACCCCATATTAATTGCTCTTCTACAGTAATCTGCATATTTATCTGATTCAATTTTCATCAGGGTTGTGTTTTTCAGCCATTTAAAATCATTCTTGTCTATTGCGTCAGAAACTTCAGAAGTCATGTGATTCAAAACAAAAAAGAATCTTCTAAGCACATTGTTGAATTCTTCAAAGTTTGGTTGAGATACATTTTTTATCAAAATATGATTTCTTGATTGATTTATTATTTCAAAACCTGAGAATTGTTCTCTCATCAAGTCTTGAACTGCTTTTAATTCTTCAAACGAGCTGAATCTGATATTAACTTCATCATAGCCTGACTTGAAGGTTGCTCCAATTATTTTTCTTATCATGAGTTGTGAATTAGAAATATCTACTTCAATTTTTTTAGGTTTATAATGTTTTTTTGTAGAAATAATGAGTTTTCCATTTAATTCATCTAACTCAATTTCATCACTCTTCTTAAGATTATTTTCTTTAACCCACTTAATTGGTAAGGATATGGTAAGAGATGATAGTCCATGCTGGATAAGTTTTCTTCTCATGTTTATGTATAATCTTAATCAGTATATAAATATTTCTAAAAATGTATTCAAAATACATTAAGTATGCACTAGATTAAAATAGTATATTCACTATTCATAATTGTGAAAAAATGAAATACAGAGTTATATGGCATGATTGTGAGGATGATAGAACTGGGACAGGATTCGAAGTTGAAGCTCCTAATCCAAGCGAAGCGTATTTCAAGGCTATAGATACTATCAAAGGATTTTCACAATATTTGCAGGAGCATTTCTGTTCAATTGACTTGGAATGTCTAGTTGATCAAAATGGAGAATTTCTTCATCCAGACATTTTTTTAGCACAAAAAGATTCTAATGAATTGATCCAAAATGATACTGATTTATGGAAAAGATTATTTGATCGTTACAAAGAAGTGAATTTCTTCCAATCTCCTTCTTATAAATCAGTTATGAACAGACCCTCAGGTTCAATAACAAATGTACGCGAAATACCTGATGGGCAAAACACAATTTTTGAGGATTTAGAATATGTAACTTATTTTTATAACTTTTCTTCACAAAATTTAGCAGATTTAGCTTCTTCAGATAAAGAAAAGAGAAAGAAACTTGGTTCTTATACTGGTCAATGTGAACATGAGCATGAAGTTATCAATAATAGTGAAGGTGTATTAATTTATAGAAGTAGATTTGATGAGACTCCAATTGGTAAAAAATTAGAACAGTTAGTTAATAACGGTAAAAAAATTACACATATCATCTGTGCAGAAGAATCTTATGGTGGAGATACACATTATTCTGTTTGGAGAGATTGTAATAAAGCGGAAATCTACGAGGTTGGAGAGAATGAATAAAAGATTAATCGTTATTTCAGGCCCCTCAGGAGTAGGGAAAGGTCCAATAATTGAATGGACTAAAAAATTGTATGTTCCAAAATTGTGCCAAGTAAATGTCAGAAAAACTAAAACAGAAAGGCATAAAGGAAATGAAGATGATTTGGGTTTTGATGGAAATGATGGAAGATATTACCAATTTGATTGTAGAGGAGTTGAACAGAGAATATATTTAGATGAACTTGATTCTGCAATAGAAAAATATGATGTTGTTTTGCTAGAAGCCTATTATCAGACACTTGATTTCTTGAAGAATAGATATGATGCGTCCATTAATCTCGCATCAACTTTCATTTCTCCCTTGGATGTAGGAGAGATTAGGGAATTGACAGAACAAGGAAAAAGTATAGAAAATTATCTTCCTGAATTGATGTTAGACTCTTTAGTTAGGAGAGCTGAAAGAGATGGAAAGGCGTTTACAAGAACACTTAACAGGGAATTGGAACAAAGAGCAGAAGACTCTGTTAATGAAATGGAATTTGCATATAATTACAGACAAGTTATCCCTAATCATTGTTATGAATCTGATTCTAGATGGAAATTTCCGATTTTGATTGGAGAACCTAGAAGGGTTGTTATTTCATTAAGAGATATTGTCAATACTGGAAATAGTAATTATGCAGTTAATGGACAAGATTTC
>CAZYEG010000290.1:0-2079 GCA_964646365.1 uncultured Methanosarcinales archaeon | reverse complement strand
AATCTCTGTTCCTTTAACACTAATTTTTGTCATTTAATGATTCAACGAATCAATCTTTAAATGTCTCACGCACATATGTCCAGTGGGAAGTGACTATCGTCGGAAATTTTTCGGATAAATATTTTGTTGATTAAGTTGTGTTGTACTAACTATTTTTTTAGTCTCCATTCATCAGTTGAATATTTTTCTGCTGCTAGTTTTTCTGCAAGTTCTTTTTCAGAATCTGTAAGTTCTCCAAGTTCCAACTCAATTCCAAGTGCTTCTTTGAATCCTTCTACTAAAGCATCTTCTACTTCTTTGTAAGAATAATCTTTTCCAGACTCTTTATTGATTGAAGTTACTCTTTCTTCAACTACTTGGATCATTTTGTCTCTAATTTTTTCGTTTGGTATTAATAATAGTGAAAACATTTTCTTTATGTCAACATCGTAAAGGATTGTTCCATGTTGAAGTATGCAATTCATTCTTCTGGTCTGTGCATTGCCTGAAATTTTTTTGCCATTGGTTATTATGTCATTTAAAGGAGCAAAGTTTGCATCTATTCCAAGTTTTTTTACTCCGGCGATTACACCTTCACATATTTCTTTATAACTTTGAAGAATGTCTTTTGAAAATGTGTTAATTGGTGTGATTATACTATATGTTACTTCTTTGTCATGATATACCGCGCCACCACCAGTTATTCGTCTTACAGATTCAACACCAAGAACTTTGCATTTATCTAAGTCAACTTCTTCTTTCATGTCTTGGAAGTATCCAATACTGATGCATGATGGTTCCCATCCATAAAATCTAATGGTAGGTAATACTTTGTTTTCCGATACATGTGTAAGTACTGCTTCGTCAATTGCCATATTCATAGCACCACTGTTATGTTTTGTAAGAAGTAATCTATATTTCATTTTTTGCACCCCATGATTGCGTCAGCTAAAGAGTTATTGTCAAAACCGTAGACTTCTAAGTTATTAGAAGTAATTGTTTCTTGTACTTTTTTACTGATTGATTCTTTCTCGAAATTTTCTTTGGTAAGAGCTTTTTCAATTAATTCAATTGAATCTTCGGGATAAGCAAAGAAATCTCCGTTAATTCTTATTGATTCTATCTTTTCTTCTTGAATTTCAATTTTTATCTTTAATAGTTTTCCGTCGGGAACTTTGTATATGTTTTTCATTTTATTAATTAGAATTCATGAATATTTAAATAACTTTATACACATATTCGAGTAAAGTTTTTATAGATTCGATATTTATTTTGTTTGTATAAAATGGTCTACAAATTAGAAATGTTCACATTCTTATCCCCTTTTTATTTTTATTATCTTAGAAAAATTATAGGCAAGAAAAATATTCCTAAAAAAGGAGGATTCATAATTGCACTTAATCATTCAAGTATTTTTGATTCAATTTTTGTTGCTTGTTTTGTTAGTAGGGTTTGTCATAGAAAATTACATTTTTTAACTAACTCCAGATTGTATAAAAATTCTTTAATGAAGTTTATTCTTAATCATTATGGATGTATTCCCGTCGATGTGAAAAAAGATTCTTCTAATGAAAAACGTAGGAGAGAAAAAAATAAGCAAGCAATTTCTGATGCAGTTTCTTTTTTGAGTAAAGGAGAAATCGTAATTGTTTTTCCAGAAGGTGAAAGAAGTATGGATGGAAATTTGCTTCAAGCAAAAACTGGAGTTGCAAAAATTGCGCTTCTTGCAAAAGTCCCAATTTTACCTGTTGGTATTGTTGGTGCGGATAAAATTTTACCAAAGGGCAAGGTTATTCCTACATTGAAAAGAGTTGATTTTGTAGTCGGTAAAGTAATTAATATTTCTTCCCATTATAGAAAAGAAATAATATACAATAATCTTTTGAATATTACCAAAAAAGTTATGAAAGATATTGCTAAATTAATTAAAAAAGAATATAAATTTTAATTTTGTTTTTTATTTTTATTTTTCTCTAGGAGGATTTAATTCATTTTTCAAAAGATTTATAAATGAAAAGATTCAAGATAGGTACAGAGGTGGTCGCATGGCAGCCAAAAAGAAAACAGGCTAATAATATGGTAATAAATAATTTCATACTT
>CAZYEG010000289.1:0-2086 GCA_964646365.1 uncultured Methanosarcinales archaeon | reverse complement strand
AACAATTTCTAGGTCTTGAGTTATGATGCATTCTAGACAGAATGGTCCAAAAAGTCCATCTTTTACAACTTTTTTGCTTTCTTTGATTACATTTTCTCCCATTTCTACAAATGTTGGAAGAAGTGATTCTCTGACAACAACTGGAAGATTTCCTACGATAACGTAAGATGGATCAATCTTTGGTAATGCAATTTGATCTCTTGCTGAGATTCTACCAAGTGAATCAACATTTGATTCGTATCTTATATCAAAACCCATTAATTCAATTTCTCCAGTTAATGATGAATGAAAATAATGTGCATAGATTTGAACTCCTAGAATGTATTCTTGCATAACGTAGTCTTTTTCGTTAGGATATTTTTTCATTTTTTCTTTGAAGTCTTTTGTGTTTTTTGCAAGGAAGTATCCTTTTCCACCGCCTGCACCATGGAACTTTACAATTACTGGTCTATCAATATCCTCTGGGGTATCAAATATTTTTGGCATGTTTAGTCCTGCGCCACTAAGCCAAATCCTTTCTTTTGTTCTGTCTGATTCCCAGTCTAATACTTTTTTGTTTCCAAAGTAAGGAACTTTTAGGTTTTCAATGTAATCAATGCCCATGTAGGCAATGAAAGAAGCGTGAGGAATTATACTTGCGTTATCTTTGATTAGTTCGTGTTCAATTTTTTTAAAGTCTTTGTAATCATCTACTGTAATGATTTTGTCAGCAACTTTAAACATTTTGTAGAGTTTCTCGTTGCCTTTTTTGCATATGGCAATAGTTTTGAAGCCTTCATCTTTTGCGCCTTTGAGAATTTGTAAAGCAGAATGCGATCCGAGTGTTGCAATTGTTCTTTCCATACAAAAAGAAAGAATGTTTTGTTTATAAATGTTTCTATGCGGTGTTATTGGCTGTTTGCACGGGTTTGTCGCCAATGAGTATTGTTTAATCACTATCAAGTAGTTAAATAATCGAAAGATTTAAAAAGAAGAGTTCATTATTTTGCTGTTATGAGTCAAATAACAGAGATAAAAAAGAATTTGAAAAATTCATTTTTGAGGGTGAAACTTGATACTAATAGATTATGGAATCATATTTCACTTGTATCGGCAAAGATTAATAGTCTTGCTACAAAAGCTGAACTTAATGATGTTAAGCTTGTTCAGCTTGATATTGAGGCAAGGCTAAAAAGACTTGAAGATTCTCAGCATAACATTGTTCAATCACTTTCAGCTTTACTTGCAATCAAAGGACATAAGTTAGTCCTAAATAAAGTAAACCATAAATTACATCTTGGAACATGCGGGTTTATTCATAGAATCAAACCTGAGCATAGAGCTTTTTTTGATTCAGTTGATGAAGTGGATGAAAGTTATGTAAGATGTTCTTGCATGAAGGAATAAAATGTTAGGTAAGAAAGGAGACGTAATGCTTGTAACCATTTTGATTCTTATAATTCTTGTTATAATTATTATGTTTGTTGATAATTTTGCTCTTAGAGGGTGTAGAAGAGATTCTGAATGTGGTGATAATTCATACTGCGGAGTTGATAAGGAATGTCATACTCATCCGGTAATAGAAAGAGAGATTATCAAGGAAAGAGTGGCTCAGGATCTTCTTTTTCCGTCAGTCATTCTTGGACTTGCGCTTATCATTGCTGCGGTAATATATAAGTGGAAAGTTAATTGATTTTTTAAAATTCTTTTTTAATTGTTTATGTTTTGATCAGGTTCTAACTGTGGATCTTCTGGAGTTATTGGTTTGTAAGATGCAGTTGCGTCGTAATGACCACCATTTCTATTTGCTTGCCATTCCTGAAATGCTTGGAATTCTGCTTCGTTTGGCTCAGCATCGTTTTGTCCAAGGAACTGAGCGACATATTCGTGACGTTCTGATGTCTTGACTATAGAATGTTCTTGAGCACTCAATCTTATATTTCTTCCTTCTTCACCGTCTGTTGCAACTCCCCCCATCCAGCTTGGGAATGGGGTACTGTATGGGATTGATAACCCAATTTCAAGATATGAGTCAGAGGGGGTATCTGGTCCTGCTAGCTGTAAAGTTCCGCCATCACCAGTTAATGTGTGATATGTGGGGTTTCCT
>CAZYEG010000288.1:1146-2104 GCA_964646365.1 uncultured Methanosarcinales archaeon | reverse complement strand
ATTTTTAGTTTTTACCCCGCCCCTTGGGGCGGCTGGGCGCAAAACTAAAATACTAGCTTAGTTTATTTGATCATATGGAAGTAGAAAAGGCAGCTCATTGTACTTATCGTATAAGATATCACATGGTTTTTGTTGTCAAATACAGGAAACATATGCTTCTTGAAAAAACAAGAATTGAGTTTCTTAAGGAAATTATGCAAGGATTATCTCTTCGTTATTACTTTAAGTTTGAGGCAATTGGTGTAGAAGGAGATCATTTTCATGTGGTTGTAGGTGCTGCTCCGCGCTATTCTCCTTCACAGATTATGTCTACAATAAAAAGTTGGAGTGCACGTCTTATCTTTAAAAAATATCCATACATAAAAGAAGAATTATGGGGTGGAGAATTTTGGAGTGATGGTGGTCATATTGATACTGTTAGTGAGTTTGGTGGTTTGGAAAAAATAAAAAAGTATGTTAAAGAGCAAGGCAAAGATGTAAGTCAGCTGAAATTATCTGCCTTCTAAACATACCCCGCCCCTTGGGGCGGCTGGGTTCTTGATTTATTGTTCAATAATTCATATGATATCAAAGACTTTAGCTTTGATTTATCATCTTTTAACAATGCATCTAATAATTCATTTGCAAAAGAAAATAATGTGTGAAATGTTCTTTTAAATACAGTGTTAAATTCTTTAGGGCTGTCTTTTGAGATATTTCTTAATATAATACTGTCTTCACTTTGATCAATTATCTCAAAACCAATAAGTTGCGGAACAAAATCAATTATTCTTTGTCTTTGAGCATAGTTATTAACAGTTAGCTGGATTTCATCATAACCTTTTTTGTATGCCATACTTAGCTGTCTCTCAATTATTGAGTTGATCTTGTTAGCATCAAACTTCTTAACCATTTCTGTTTTTTGTGTCTGATCTAAGCTGATCAATAGTTTTTTATTCTCTGGCAATACCTCTACTTC